>CAYZQM010000059.1:0-11776 GCA_964480175.1 uncultured Sandaracinaceae bacterium | reverse complement strand
GCTGAACGTCGCCTCGTGGATGCCCGCGCCCTCGTCCATCGGCGTGAGCTCCGCGTCCGCCGAGCTCCCGTCGAGCGCGATGCGGTAGAGGTGCGCCTCGCTGGTGTCGCTGCCCGCGCTCACGTAGGCGAAGCCGTTGCGCTCGTCGACGCCGAGCAGACCGCGGTAGTGGAACTCCCCCATCGGGGTGAGCGGGCGCAGGCGCGAGCCGTCGGCGCCGCGCAATTCCAGGCGCCAGTCGCCCTCGCGCTCGCTGGTCCAGAGAAACGTTCCGTCGTCCAAGAAGCGCGGCACGTCCTGATCGAGGTTCAGCCACGCGCTGTCTTCCTCGCGCAAGATCTCGCGCGTCACGCCGGTGGCGGGATCGACGCTGAACAGCACCTGGTGCTCCTGCAGGCGGTCTTGCACCAGGATCACGGGGCCGCGGTTCTCGGGCCAGCGCACCGTCGCGAGGTAGGGATACGCGGTGCGATCCCACTCGACGAAGCGGATGCTCCCGCCGCTGGCGGCGATCACCCCGACGCGCACGCTCGCGTTCGGCTGACCCGGGCGGGGATAGGGCCGGCTCGAGGGCGGCGTCGCCGGGTGATCGAAGTCGATGGTGGTCATGGGCTCGACGCCTTCGGTGTCGAACTCCTCGACGAGCAGCGAGCTCGAGTCGGGGGACCACCAGTAGCCCTCCATCCGGCCCATCTCCTCCTGCGCGACGAACTCTGCCGTCGCGTACTCGATCGAGGGCCGAGGTCGCGTGGTGAGGCGCCGCTCGCTGCCGCTCGCCACGTCGATCACGTACAGATCGCCTTCGCGCACCACCGCGATCTTCGTCCCATCGGGCGAGAAGCGCGGATCGGTGGGGAAGCCCGCGCTCGAGCTCAGCTCGCGCACCGAGCCCGCCTCGCCCGCGTGCAGCCGATCGATCAGAAAGAGCCGGCCCGAGAGCGGCACGAGGATGTTGTTCCCGTCGGGGCTGAGCTGGTAGCTCGCGATGCCGCGCGAGCTGCTGCGGGTTCGCTCGCGGCGCGCGCGCTCTTCCTCGGAGAGCTCCTCCTCCGCGCCGTTGAGGATCGAGTCTGCGGTGAGCAGCACCCGCTCGGTGCCGCTCGCGAGATCGAGCGCGTAGAGATCGTTGACGTTGCGACGCGCTTCGGCGCGCAAGAACAAGAGCTGGGTGTCGTCGGGGGTGAAGGTGAAGCTCCCCGGATGACCGAGGTTGAAGCGGTAGGTCAGCGTGTAGGCTTCGATGAAGTCGGCATCGGCGACGCTCTCGGGCACGGGCGGCTCCGTGGGCTCGGGGGTGGTGGGCGCGCTCGCTTCGGTGCTCCCGCACGCGAGGACGAAGAGGGACAGAGACGTGAGGGCGAGTCGGGCGCGCATGGCGGCGGAGGATAGCCTCCGACGATGGCTTGCGTGCAAACCGACGGAACGAAGACGGCCGGTCACCGTGGGGCAACCGGCCGCGTGAGGCGAGCGACGCGTAGGCTCACTCCTCGTCGTCGTCGTCCTCGTCCTCTTCGGGCTCTTCGTCCTTGGCCTTGGGCTTGCCGTTCGGATCCTGCTTGAGGGACTCGGCGCGCTTGGCGACGAGCGCCGCCGCGCGGGCCCGGATCTCGGGCTTGGGCGCGAGCAAGATCGTCATCGTCTTGCCCTCCATCCGAGCGCCCTGCTCGACGACGGCGATGTCGCGGCTGATCTCGATGAAGTGCACCAGCTGCCGCTCGGCCGTCTCGGGGTGGGTGATCTCCCGACCGCGGAAGCGGCAGGTGACCTTCACCTTGTTCCCCTCTTCGATGAAGCGCCGGATGTGGCGACCCTTGACCTCGAGGTCGTGATCATCCGTCTTGGGACGGAGCTTCACTTCCTTGAGCTCGACGTGGATCTGCCGCTTCTTCGCCTCGTTCTCGCGCTTCTTCTCCTCGTACTTGAACTTGCCGAAGTCCATGATCTTGCAGACCGGCGGCATCGCCTTGGGGTTCACCTCGACGAGGTCGAGCCCCTTGGCTTTGGCGGCGCGCAAGGCCTCCTGCGTGGACAACACACCGAGCATCTCGCCTTCGGCGCCGATGACACGGACCTCCGGGACGCGGATGCGGTGGTTGGTACGGGGACCGAAGTTGGCTCTGTTCTGACGGGGATCGAAACGCGAAATAACGCTACCTCCTGGTGTCTCCTCCTTGTGGGAAGAGGCGGGGTCTCAGCACGCTGCTCGGGACCGAAGGCCGCGATGATAGCCGCCTTCGGCCGGGCCACAAGCGGCCGCTAGTAAAGAGGTCTCCGGCGGGTTCGGTCGACCGGGTTCAGTCGACCAGGTAGCTGCAGGTCGAGTCCTCGAGGCAGTGGTGCCCGGCGGGATCGCTGAGGTAGGGGATGTCGGTCCCGTCCGTCGACACGTAGCGCGCGAGCATGTTGAACATGTAGACGGCCATGTCGAAGCCGACGTCGTCGACGAAGAGATCCGCGAAGCCGTGGATCCCCGCGGGCTGCACGTAAGGGGCGACCATCCCGCTGTTGGGCGCGTCGTCCTCGTACGTCCAGACGGCCACGTCGCTCGGCGAGCCCATCGCGCGCGAGCGGCGCGACCAGCGCAGGCCCGGCGTGACCCGCACCGGCATGATGCCGCCGTCCTCGGGCGGGATCTGGGTCTCGCCGTCCGTGGCGAACGTCGCGCGCCCCTCCGCGAGATCGTCGACGTCGACCAAGAACGCCTCGGCGCCCGGTCCCGCGGGGTGACGCAGCAAGCGCGGCAGCCCCTCGATCGCGTGGTAGTCGATCAACAGATCGTTGGGCGAGCGGTACCCGCGCGCATCGAAGAAGTCCGGGGGCGCGCGGAAGTCCGCGAGGTGCGCGGGCGCGTCGGCAGGCAAGAAGGGGATGACGCCCGCGGCGCGGGCCATCGAGTAGCCCGTCGCGATCGGCACGTTGGGATCCCCGTCCGTGTTCACGATCAGGATGCTGCGCGGCTGCGGCGTGACGTCCTCGACCTCCAGTGGGTTCAAGAAGATGCGTCCGACGTAGTTGATCGGATCGCCGCGCTCGAGGCCGACCTGCGCGAGCATCACCAGGCGCCTGAGCTCGGGGCTCTGGCGACGACGGCCGTAGCCGGCGGCGGGCGCGCTCAAGGGGAGGGCCTCGTCGACGGGAACACTCGCCTCGCGGAAGACCACGCCCCCGAACTCCGCGCACGTGCTGCAGTTGCCCGCGCCCGTGTTGCCGTTGGCGGACTCCCACGTCTCGATCACCCGATCGGGGATCGGGTCGCCGTCGATCTCGCAGGTGCCGAAGTCGGTGCGCATGCGCGCGTTCCGGTAGTACTCGACGATCCAGTAGTCGCCCTGATCGGAGGGGACGCCCACCCGGAACGCGCCGGGTGCCCCGCGCGTGGTGCCCGCGCAGCGCACGATCCCGTTGCTCAGGTTGCGGACCGCGAGCACGTCGTCGGGGCCGAGCATCGCGGCGGGGATGCACGCGAACTCGGTCCGCTCGTCGTCGTTGAGGTGCGTCGCGAGGATCTGCAGCGAGAGATCGCCGGCCGCGCACGCGGTGTTGCCGCTCGGCCCCTCGCTGAAGCGCCCGACGACGAGCGGGCCCATGAGGCGGAGCATCATCGCGGGCCGCACCGAGCCGTTCTCGGTGCGCACCGCGACGTCGGCCAAGCCGCCGCCGCCGACCACGGGCGCGGACGCGACGATGCTCGGCTCCACCCCCGCGGTGAGCGCGGTGATGATGCCGCCGAGCGAGCCGCCGGCCATGCGGTACGAGACGTCGGGCCCGCCGACGTCGGGCGTGCCGTCGGCGTCGAAGTCTCCGGCGAGATCGGCGGCGCCGTCTCCGTCGTAGTCGCCGTCGAACTCGAGGAGGCCGTCGGGGCCTTCGAGCTCCCGGGCGAGCGCGCGCCTCGTGCCGTCGAACGAGCGCAGGATGCGGAAGACCTGCAGCTGATCGATCACGGTCTGCCTCACCGCGTCGCGGGTGTGGAAGACGTACGCGGTCCAGAAGTTCGAGCCCGAGTCGAGGGTGTCGTTGCCGTCGAGATCGTGGGCCCGACCCATCATCAGCGCGTCCGCGGTGCCCGCGATGCAGTTGTCGGCGAAGTAGCTCCGCACCAGCGTGCGCTCGAGGCGACCGAGGTCGAGCCCGTGGCCCTGCGCGTTGATCGCGACGAGCGCCTGGCCGTGCTGCATCACGAGCCCGCCGTAGAGCAGGACCTCGGCGGCGTTCGATCCGTGCCCGTGGACGTACACGACCGGGTCGAAGGGCTGGTGGTGCTCGGCGTCCTCGAGCGGGACGTAGATGTTGATGGTGATCGGCTCGTGGACGATGCGCGCCTCGCCCGTCTGGTAGTCGATGTCGAAGACGTCGTTCAGATCTTCGTTCGCGGGGTCGGCGAAGAACGACGGCGTCTCGGTCACCACCGTCACGACGTGCGAGAGCGACGCGTAGCTCTCGAGCATCGCGGCGAGCGAGGACTCGGGCAGCCCGAGCGCCTCGACGGCGACCGTCGCCAGCGTCTCGCGGAACGCGTCGCCCGGGGTGATGAACGGGAGCTCCGGGGTGCCGCAGCCGCTGCCGCCCTGCATGGGCAGCGGCACCACGTCGACGGGGAACTCGCTCTCGAGGCGGGCCATCGATCCGCGCCCGTAGAGGCCGTCGCGCACCGTGTCGAGATCGCGGGTGACCGACTGGGTGGTGAACGTCCACGCGAACGCCACGCCGTTCCACCCCCGGCTGCTCAGATCGCCGTAGAGCTCGGGGTGCGCCGCGAAGTGGTCGGGCAGCGGGGCCAGATCGTTCGTCTGCCGGATGTGGTGCACGTGCTCGAAGGGCGAGCGCACCGGCGCGCCGTCTTCACCCACGAGCCGATCGGTGAGCACCACCGCGTAGGTCGTCTGCTGCTCCATCGGGATCAGCGGACGAACGATCAGGGTGCGCGAGACCCGCTCGTAGAACCACGCCATGCGATCGACGGTCTCGAGCGGATCGCCGGTCAGGAGGCCATCGAGGGTGTTGGGATGATCGAGCACCCCGTCGAAGTCCGTGTCTTCGCCTGGGTCCATGATCCCATTCCCGTTCACGTCCTCTTCCACGGTCTCGAGCAAGAGGTTCGACTCGGTGCTGCGGGGATCGTGGTCGTAGTACTGGTCGGTGTGGGTCGTCGCGTAAGGGAAGCTGCCGCTGTTCAGATCGAGCGGGACCGGGAGCCCGGTGGTCAGGTTGATCAGGTAGACCGCGTGGCGGGGGAAGTCCGCCTCGGCGAAGTGATCCGAGCCGCCTTGGCGGGAGAGGAGCTCGTTCAGATCGAGGTCCTCCTCGAAGGCGACCGTGATCGGCGCGAACGTCCCCCAGCCATCGAGACGATCGAAGTTCTCCCGGGTGTGCCGCTCGAGCGCGGTGGGCACGACGAGGCTCGCGTTGATGCGGCGCCCCGTAGGCGACGTGGGATCGGGCCACGTCGCGGTGTCGTTGGGCAGCGGCAAGAGCGGCAGATCCTCCGCGTAGGGATCCCACACGATCAGGGGGCCCGTACCGTCGGGCGTCTCGCGGTGACCGGTAGGAATGCCTCCGCCATCGCACGCGGTGAGGCCGATGAGCGCCGAGAGCGTGACGAGCGAGACCGAAGAGAAAGAAGTGCGCACGGCGGGAGTCTACCCAGCCCCGGCAGGCGCCTCGTACCGCGCTTCGGTGTACCGTTGCTCGCATGCACCACCGGACCTCGTCGCTCCTCGTCGCGTCCCTGACATTCCTCTCGCTGCTCGCCCTCGCGCCCTCGGCCGAGGCCCAGCGGGATCGACCGCTCTACGCCGGCTTCGGCGGCGGTCCCTACGTCGACTTCGACTGCTGCGCGCTGCACGGCCGGGTCACCGGCGAGTTCGGCTGGCACTTCGGCCGCGAGGACACCGGCTTCGTGATGGCGGTCGAGGCCGCGACCAACTTCGGGCCCGACTACTTCAGCTTCCTCGGCGGCCTGCGCTTGGGCGGCGACATCGAGGTGCACGGCAACCGCACCTTCGGGATCCTCCTTCGCCCGAGCGGCCTCGTCGGCGTGGCCCTGCGCGACTTCGCCAACGACGGCGACGGCATCTTCGGCAGCTTCGTGGTCCAGCCCGCGTTCGACATCCGCTTCGCCGTCGCCGATCGCGCGATCGTCTTGTGGCTGAGGCCGGTGGCCATCGACATCCAGTTCTTCTGGGCCGACCGCGCGGGCCGCGACTGGTACGCGCGCGGCGCCTACCAAGCGCTCGGAGGCATCGACTTCCAGTTCTGATCGCTCGGACTTTTCCGCTCCCGGCCCATCACGGACGGGGTGCTTTCAGGCGGCGCCGCATCGGCGTACCCTGGGCACTCCACGCCTGGCCCTCAGGAGGCGACATGGCCGCTCGAAGCTCGCTCCCCCTGTCACGCAGATGGCTCCTGCTCGTACCGCTGCTCGCGCTCGCGTGCACCGGTGAGCTCGACGCAGGTCCGGTGTCTCCGGCGGGTACGCTCCGCGACGTGCGGCTGCCGGCCCGCGTCTGGCGCCTCACGACGCCCCAGCTCGCGGCCGAGGTCGAGCGGCTCTTCGGCGAGGGGGCGCCGGTGATCGATCTCCTCGAGGTCGCGCCCGAGCACCACATCACCAACATCGCGCACGCCGGGCGGGTCGACGACGGCAACGTCGACAACCTGCTGAACGGCACCCGCGCAGTCGCGAGCTGGGTGGTGGCGAACGCCCCGAGCCGCACCCGATGCGAGGCGAGCTACGGCACGCCCGCGTGCATCGAGACGCTGCTCGACTGGCTCCCGTCGAGCGCGTACCGGCGCCCGATCACCGCGAGCGAGCGCACCGAGCTGCGTGCGCTCTACGACGCGTTGGTCGCCGAGTACGACGACGAGGCGGGCATCGCGGGCGTCATCCGCGCGGTGCTGCTCTCGCCCGACTTCCTCTACCGCACCGAGCTCGGGCCGGTCGTGGAGAGCCCCCCACGCGCGATCACCCTGACCGACCACGAGATCGCGACGTTGCTCGCGTACGCCATCACCGACGAGGGGCCCGACGAAGGCCTGCTCGCCGCGGCCGAGGCGGGGACGCTGCACGATCCGGACGTCCGCGAGGCGCAAGTGCGGCGCTTGATCGTCCGCTCCGGCCCGATGTGGCAGCGCTTCTTCCGCGAGTGGCTGCACCTCGAGACCTTCCGGAGCCAGGTGATCGAGGTCGCGCTCGACGGCGAGCTCGCCGATCAGATGGAGGAGGAGTACGTCGCGTTCCTCGACGACGTGATCGTCGCGAACGAAGGCAGCCTCTCCGACGTGTTCGGCGCGAGCCACACGTTCGCTCGCCCCGAGCTCGCGGCGCACTACGGCGCGTCGCACCCCGGCTCGGGCCTGATGCGGGTCGAGCTCGATCCGAGCCAGCGCGGCGGCCTGCTCACCCAGGGCCTCTGGCTGGTGGCGCACGCGAAGGCGGGTCGTGACAACGTCGTGCGTCGCGGCATGAACGTGTACCGCGAGGGGATGTGCAACGAGATCCGGGTGCCCGAGGGCGTCGACGTGAACGCCGCGCTCGCGCGCTTGGCGCCGGCCGACGCGACGGTGCGCGAGGTCGCGGAGATCCGAGGCAGCGCCGGCTCGTGCGCCAACTGCCACCGCATCGCGGATCCCACGGGCCTCGTGTTCGAGACCTATGCGAGCGACGGGAGCTGGCGCACCTTCTATCCCGACGGCCTGCCGGTCGAGCCGATGATCGATCTCGGGGGCCTGGGCACGTTCGACACCGCGCCGGAGCTCTCGCTCGCACTCACCGGCTCGAGCCTGTTCCGCAATTGCTTTCTCCAGCGCTTCGCCCACTTCTTCGTCGGTCGCGATCTGGGATCACCCCGCGAGGCCATCTGGCTGAACGAGAGCGCGAGCACCTTCCGCGACGAAGGCGACCGGCTCACCGAGCTCTTGGTCGCGCTGGTACGCAACCCGGCCTTCATCGAGCGAGCGAATTGAGGAGCACGCCATGACCATCACTCGACGACAGTTCGCGGCTCTCCTCGGCACGGGTGCAGCGGGGGCGGCCATCGCGCCCTCGCTCATGCGCGGCTCGCTCCTGAGCCGGGTGCGCGCGCAAGACGAGGGGCCCAAGCGCTTCTTGGCGATCCGCAGCCCGCACGGCGTCGACAGAGACGCGTGGATCCCACGCGAGCCCGGCGGCGCCGAGCCTCGCAACGCCGACATGGACCTGATGGATCTCGCGTTCGAGGGCGAGAACGCGATCCTCACGCCGCTCACCGACTGGCGTAATCGCATCACCGTGCTCGACGGCCTCGACACCCAGGTGTGCAAGGAGGGCACGCGCGCGGGGGTGCGCACGTTCCACGGTCACAACGAGCAGGGGACGATGCTGACCGGCGCGCAGCCGCCCGAGGATCGCGACAGCGGCAACTTCGACAACCACCCCTCGCTCGACTTCTACCTGCACGGGGAACTCGGGGCGCGCGCGCTCATCACCGCGAGCGTCGAGGGCACCGGCACCTGGAAGTGCATGAGCTACGACGATCGCGGGCTGCCGCGCACGCCGCAGGCCGATCCGCGCACCGTCTTCGACAACGCGTTCGCGAGCTACGTGCCGGTGATGCCGGGGGTGGATCCCGACGAGGCCGATCGCTTGGTGCTCGAGCAGAACGTCGCCGCGCTCCGACGGCTGCGCGATCGACTCACCGGCCTCGAGCGTGAGCGCCTCGACGCGCACATCGCGGCGATCACCGCGAACCTGCCGGGGCCGGGCGGCTTCATGCCGGGCGCGTGCGGCATCACCGATCCGATGAGCGCGCGTCCCACCGTCGGCGGCAACGTCGGCGCGTTCGACGACGTCGAGCGGGTGACGCGCGCCCACGCGCAGGTGATCACCAACGCGTTCGCCTGCGGCGTCTCGCGCGTCGCGACCCTGCAGATCCTGAACGACTACCCCAACTGGCACTCGCACCTCCCGGAGGCGCGCACGCCCGAGATCCTCTCGCGCTACGGCGCCGACACCTTCCGGTTCCACGAGAACCTGGTGCACGACTACTGGACCGCCGACGGTGAAGAGCGCGCGATCCGCCGCGTCGCGTACTGCGCGGGGCTCCGCTACAACGCGACGCTCTTCGCTGCCGTGCTCGACGAGCTGGACGGCGTGATGGATCCCTACGATCCCCGGGGTCGCTCGATCCTCGATAACACGATCGTCTTCTGGCACAACGAGTTCGGGCACGACGGGCACGACAACCAGCACACCCGTCACCCGGCGATCATCGCGGGCGGCGGCGGCGACGTCCTGAGGCTCGGCCGCTACCTGAGGCTCCGCAACATCGCGAGCAGCGAGCGCGTCCCCCACAACCTGCTGCTCACGTCGATCGCGCAAGCGATGGGCCTGAGCGACGTGAACTACTTCGGCGACCGCGATCTTCGGACCCGCGCCAACTACCAGGGGCCGCTCGAGCCGCTGATGGTCTGAGGGCAGCGTGGTATGGCTCGCGTCATGAGCGAGCCCTGGCCCGTCCCCCCGCATCGTCCCATCGAGAAGCTCACCGAGAACCTCTGGCGCGTGGAGGGCAACGTGCCGGGCATGGGGCTGAAGCGCGTGATGAGCGTGATCAAGCTCGGCGACGGACGCTTGGTCATCCACAACGCGATCGCGCTCGAGCCCGCGGCGATGGAGGAGATCGAGCGCTTCGGCGAGGTCGCGTTCGTGATCGTCCCCAACGGATACCACCGCATCGACGCCCCGCGCTTCTCGGCGCGCTACCCCGGCGCCAAGATCCTCTGTCCGCCGGGCGCGACCTCGTCCGTCGCCAAGAAGGTGCGCGTCGACGGCAGCTACGAGGTCTTGCCGACGGACCCGCGCGTTCGCTACGCGCCGCTGCCGGGCATGGGCGATCTCGAGGGCCACATGGTGGTGAAGAGCGACTCGGGCAGCTCGGTGATCTTCAACGACGCGGTCTTCAACATGCCGCACCGCGGAGGCCTCGAGGGGATGATCTTCAAGCACATCACCCAGTCGACGGGCGGTCCGAAGATCACCCGCGTCGCCCGCTTCTTCTTGCTGAAGGACGGCCCTGCGTTCGCGAGCGAGCTGCGCCGCCTCGCGGACACGCCCGAGCTCTCGCGCGTGATCGTCTCGCACCACGAGACGATCACCGACGCGCCCGCGGCGGCGCTGCGCGCCGTCGCCGAGACGATCTGACGCTCTACGGGGGATGCGGGGCCGTCACGCCACCGTCCGCGACGCGCTCGCGCATCCCGGCGGAGCGCGAGCTCAGGTGTTGCCGCCGCCGCGGACTTCTTCTTTGGTGCCGAGCAGCTGGTAGAGCTGCCGCAGCGCCTCGGCGTCGGGCACGACGATGCGCTCGTCGACGATGCGGAGGTAGCCGCCGTCGCGGAGCTGCTGCACCGCCTTCTTCACCGCGTCGACGTCCAAGCCGACCCGGCTCGAGAGCTCGAGCGGCGAGACGCTCACGACGTAGCCCTCGGGCGTCGGCTCCGACGCGCCGACCAGCTTCAGCAGCGTGTTCACCACGCGCGAGGGATGATCGCGGAGCATGGCGTTCTCGAGCTGCTCTTCGGCGCTGCGCAGGCGGCGCACCAGCTGCTCGACGAGGCGCGTGGCGACCTCGGGGTTGGTCGAGAGCAAGACGCCGAACGTCGGTCGATCCAGCGCGAGGATGCGGACGTCGGTGAGCGCGACCGCCGAGGCGGTGCGGGTGACCTTGGTGAGGAGCGCGTCTTCGCCGAAGAGATCACCCGGCTTGAGCACGGTCAGGCTGCGCTCCGCGCCGCGGATGCGCTTCACCAGGCGCACCCGGCCCTCGTGCAGCAGAAAGCAGTGCTCGGCCGGCTGGCCTTCGTTGTAGACCACCTCGCCCGCCGTCAGCGTGCGACCGAACCGGTCGAGGAGCCGCTGGCGATCTGCGTGTCCGAGCTCCTGCATGGGCGGCTGAGACATACCCGGCCGAGGGCCCGCACTGCAAGCGCGGCGGGGCGGAACCCAACGACGCAGCCGCGGAAGCGGGCGTGGACATCCAAGTGCTCCGGACGCGAACGGAGCCGCACCCGGCAGCGGGCAGCGGGAGCCGTGACCGTCACGGAGGCGGGTGGCGGTCGCGGGAGCGGACTCGGCAACGGGAGCGGTGACGGTCGCGGAAGCGGACACGGGAGTCCGCGACGGCGCCTGTGACCGTGACGGCGACGGAAGCGGCGACCGTGTCCGCGACCGTGTCCGCGACCGTGTCCGCGACCGTGTCCGCGACCGTGTCCGCCGACCGCTCTCGCGCGCCGCGTGCGACAGCGCCTGGTCGCCAGCGGATCTCCGCGAGCCCCCGTGCCCGCGCCCGCGCCCGTGCCCGTGCCCGCTCTCCTCAGGGTCCTGGCCTGCAGCGCTGTGATCGGCGACTGCAGGTCCGTACCTCCGGCACGCAAGAGAGCGCTCGGAGATTCCCAGCGTGCCGGGGCGCGGCTCGGCGGTAAAGGTCGGCCTTCGGCCGCCGCTCCGCGAAATCGACAGAGCAAACGACGGCTCCATCGATTTCGCTCCTCGGTCGCTCCGCGAACCTTGACCGCCGAGCCGCGCCCCGGCGGGGGGTGCTTCGCACCCGAGCGGTTCGGGCTTGCACGACACGGAGAGTCTGAGATGGCGTTGCGAATCTACGGTGAGGTGATTGCGTTGGGGCGGCGGATGCGCGGGCTGATCGCGCAGATCGCCAAGCAGGATGCGGATGCGGCCAAGCTGTGCCGTCGCGCGCTGATGAGCATCGCGCTGAACGTCGCGGAGGGGAGCCAGCAG
>CAYZQM010000058.1:0-29246 GCA_964480175.1 uncultured Sandaracinaceae bacterium | reverse complement strand
CCCGCTTCAAGACGTCGTGGAGGCGAGCTGCAGGAGCGAGCGCGCCGCTGACCAAGCAACGCTGCGCCTCGCCGCTGGTCTGTGACGCCCGCTTGCCCGACCAGTACGCGCTTACAGCGGGGCGCTCGTGAACGTACAGCGGTCCATCCTCCTCCAGGACGGGAGCGAGGCACTCGTCGCCCGTCCACTCGTGGTCGGGTGCGAGCGCGGTGACGCTCGCCGCCCCGTCCTCGAGCAAGCGGCTCGCGAGCTTCTCGAGCGCGCGGAGCGCCGGGTCTGCGGTAGCGGCGGCGGCGAGACTGACCATCTCGCGGTAGGTGTCGCTGCAAATGCGCGCGTTCTTGATCGTGTCGGCCGAGACCTCATTCCCCTTCGCGCGCTTCGGCAACCCCAACACGTACTGCGCGTTGTCGACGACGAAGGCCGGGTCGCCGGGCTTGGTCCGCTTCGGAGGGACCGGCACCGACATCGCGAGGCCCTTCCCATCGTCACCGAGCGGGACGAGCGCGAGCGCGTTGCCGTCGCGATCGATGCGGAGCTGATAGTCCACCCGGCGGGGCGCGAGACTGGCGTCGTCGAGCAGGCCCTTCCGCTCTGCGTAGGCGACGAGTGCCTGGAGCATCATCGGGCACCTCCGCGGACCGCGTCACGCGGGGGAACGTGGAGCACGCCGCTCGCCAGCCGCGCCTCGAAGAACAGCGGCTTGCCCGGCGCGCTCTTCGTGTGCGGCGCAGCGTCAGCCTCCGACGCGCCGCCCATGCCCGTCCAGTCGAAGTCGTAGAACATCCAGCCCAGCGGCCGATCGATCCCGCGATCGATCGGGTGAGGCGTCTCGCCTGCTTGCTCGACGTCCGCGGCGAACTCGCGGCAACCGAGGAAGGGCTGGGCGTGGTGCTGACCGCGGCTGAGGCGGCGCTCCATCATCTCCTCGAACTTCCTCACGCTGTCGTCGCCTCCGGCGCGAGGCTCTCCGTGGTCGGGCTGCCGCCACACTCCGGCGCGCGGGGTCATCGCGAACGTCGCGTGGATCACGTAGTCGACGTCGCGGAGCGCGACCGTGTTTCGCTGCTGCCGATCCTCGTCGGCCACCAAGACCTTCTTGGCGAGCGACGCTCGAGAGGCGACCTCGTTGCGGCGGAAGCTCGTCCACCGGATGGGCGCGAGCACCTCGATCGCGTGGACCCGCCACTCGATGGCGGGCTTCCACACGATCGCCTCCAGCACCCCTCGCGCGGCCGACGGGGTCATCACCTCGTAGCTGACCCGCTCGACCTTCATCTCGGGGCGGGTGAAGCAGGCGATCGCACCCCGAGCTCGAACTCGAAACTCTCGACTCTCTCGCATGGCAATCACTCCTCCTCGAACGTCGACCCGTGGTCGACCTCTGGCTCACGGGCGCTCAACGCGCGGGCCGCGGACCAACTGACGCATTCATCCGTCGATGACCAGCGGCTGTGCGCTCACACGACTGGAGACCCGTTCAGGAACCAAGCCGAAGCGAAGGTCGTAGGCGTCGACGTGCTCCGCGAGCGCCACGACGCCGCTCGACTCGTCCTGGATCGCGTCGCCGACGTGCAACCACTGCTGCACCAGATCTCGCGGGACGTTCACGGTGAATCGTCCCAGTGCGCGGAGGATCGCCCGGCTCGGCCCACGATCGCCGAGCGTCTCCAGAAGCGACGTCGCCCGACCGAAGCGGACGACGACGGGCGCCGACCAATCATCTTCGATCAGCGCGTAGCGCTGCGCGACGGTCTTGAAGTCGAGGCGCTCGCGCGGGTCCTGGATGTTCTTGGCGTCGGTGTTGGCCGCGCCATACAGCCGCTCGAAGTAGGCGCGGTGAGGTTCGGCCGCGAACAGATCCAGGTCTGGATTAGCCCTCAGCATGGACTGGGTGATCGCGAGCCCGGTCTGCGGCACGCCCTTCGGGGGTTGGGTGTCGGCCACGAACACCCTGAGCTCGCCGCGCTCGCGCAGCCCCTCGCGGTTACAGCGGCCGGCCGCCTGAGCGAGCGAGTCCAGCCCCGCCAGCGCCCGATAGACCACCGCGAAGTCCAGGTCGACTCCGGCCTCGACGAGCTGCGTCGAGACCACACGAACCGGCTCATCCGCGCGCTTGCGGGATTGGATCGCGGCGAGCACCTCACTCCGATGCTCCGCGCACATGAGCGCGGACAGGTGCACCGTGCTGGTGTCGTGGGTGCGCTCGTCGCACAGCTCGGTCAGCCGTCGCGCGTCGTCGCGTCGATGGGTGATGGCCAGCACGTCGGGCTCGGCGACCACCGCGTCTGCGATCTGTTGATAGGGAGTGGGGGCGAGCGAACGCGGCCACCGCATCTCGACGCGTCGCAATCGCTCGAACGCGCGCACCTCCGCCGGGACGGCTTCCCGGCCAGTCGGGAGACCGAAGCGACCGAGCGACTCGCGGAACCAGGCGGGCTGTGTCGCGGTCGAGATGATCAGGCTCACCCCATAGTGGTCGATGAGCTCGGATAGTACCTCGAGCGTCGGCTCGAGGAGCCCGGGCGGCATCGTCTGCGCCTCATCGAGCAGGATCACGCTCCGCGCGAGGTTGTGGAGCTTGCGGCATCGAGATGTGCGGTTGGCGAAGAGGCTCTCCAGGAGCTGCACGTTGGTGGTGACGACCACGGGCATGTCCCAGTTCTGGGTGGCCAGGCGGGAGCGGCCGGTCTCACGCCGCGGATCGAAGCTCGCGTGGTGCTCGATGACCGCGTGTTCGACGCGTGGATCATCGACGGCGCCGAACGCCTGGCGGTATACGGCTGCGTTCTGCTCGATGATCGAGGTGTAGGGGATCGCGACGACAACGCGTCGCAGGCCGTGCTGCGTAGCGTGGCGGAGCGCGAGCTCCATCCCGGCGAGCGTCTTGCCGCCACCGGTGGGGACCGTGAGCGTGAAGACCCCCGGCGGCATCGCGGCGGTCGCGGCGGCGGCGGCGCGCACCTCGCGCCGGACCCGGTTGACCTCCGTGTCGCGCGCCGCGGCTTCCTTGGCGTTCAGGAAGGACACCAGGTTGTCCCGCAGCTCGAGCAGGGTGACGTCGGTCATTCGGAGGGACGCGAGCGCCGCATCGAAGAAGCGCTCCGTGTCGAGGAAGTCAGCGTCACAGAGCGCGGAGAAAAGCATCCTCGTCCACAGCTCGAGGCGTCGACGAAGCCGGGCTGCGTCCGCGCGATCGTGAGGCTTGGTAGCGAACGGTGACGGGAGCGCACCTATGCTCGGCGCCTGGCTCGCGCCTCCCAGCGCCAGCGCCAGAAGATCCTGCTTCCGGAGCAGACGGTCTTTCAGGTCCTGGTGGTCCGCGAGGCCCGCGTGGTGGCCCGCGATCACGAACGCCAGCAGCTCTCCGACTGGCCCGAGCGCTCGCGCTGCGAGCGCTCCCGCGGTCGAGTGATCGACGCGGCCACGCGCGCTGGGCGAGCCCGCGGCACCCGATGGGTCATCCGGTTCGAGGTGCGCGTCCTCCCGCTTCGCTGCGGCGACCGCACCGCGTAGGTGGGTCTGGAACTCCGGGGAGCGCTTGCCTAGGTCGTGCAAGAGGCCAGCGATCCTCGCGTGCTTGCCGGCGCCCCAGGACTCGGCGAACTCGCTCGCGAGGCGACCCACCTCGGAGAGGTGTTCATCGAGGTCATGCTCGCGGCCGTCCGCCGCCAAATGCGCGAGCGCTCGGCGGTCTGCCCCGGCGCTCACGAGTGCGCGCTCCGCGTGAGGCCCCATCGGTGTTGGTTGGACATGCGAGGAGCCCGGCGAGCGCGTTCGTTCGATCGCAACCGGGTGCGCGCGTCGCTTAGCGGCGTCTCCATCGCGAGCGGGAGCATACGCGCAAGAGCAGCGGCGGCGCGTTCAAAAGGCGAGGTGGAGGCGGCGCGGTGGACCTTCCGTCGAGAGTGGATCGCTCGGAGTCGGCTCAGTCGGGATCGCAGGCTCCGTCACAGCTGTGAATCACCTCGCCGTCGGGCCGGAGGAACGCATCGAGCTGAAGGAGCGCGGCGGGGAGCGAGCGCACCCCGTTGTGGGTCTCCGACATCCCCGGGTCGTGCGGGCCCGGCGCGATCGGCGCGATGCCGGGCAGCGCGTAGACGGTGAGCGCGCTGTCCGCCGGGCCGGAGGTGGCGTCGAGGCCGAAGGGATCGATCACGGCCGGCGTCATCAGCGGCAGCTCCGCCGAGCGGGCCACGAAGAGCGACGCGGCGTTGGAGACCGCGACGTCGCCGATCCCGATCTGCATCATCACATGCTTGGCCGGTGTGCCGGGCAGGGGATCGCGCAGCCAGTGCGGCGCGTAGTTGGCCGCGTCGATCGGATCCCAGAGGCTCGCGGTCATCAGGATCAAGAGATCGCGGACCAGCGCGTCGGGAAACGACGCGGCGATCAACGGATCGAAGCTGCGCCACGCATCCGATCGGGTGATGAGGAGCGTCCAGTCGCCGCCGCCCACGCCCAGCGCGAAGCGATCGGTGTCCGTCGCGATGCCCGCGAGCGTGCCGCCCAGGATCGCGCCCAGGCTGTTGCCGTAGAACACCGGGTGTTCGGCGTCGTAGAGCGGCGCGCTGCCGCCCGTGGGGACGGCAAGCGAGAGCTCGTCGAGCGCGGCGCAGCGTCCGCGGAACGAGCGCATCAATCCCATGGTGTTCAACACCCCTTGATGGATCCGCTCGGGCGTCGCCTCGAAGTCGTCGAAGCTCGCGCTGAGCGTGCTCAAGAGTCGTCCGGTGTCGGGGCGGCTCATGCCCCACCAGTCGGTGGCGATCACCACCCAGCCGAGCTCACCCATCGAGTCGGTCATCCAGCGCGAGTCGATCTCGGTGCGCTGACCGAGGATGCCGTGTCCGTAGATCACCATCTGGCCCGGCGCGCCGCCCGCTGCGACGCGATCCCGCACGGTGGCCGGGACCAAGATCAGAAACGGCGCCTCGATCGTCCCGTTCAGCGTCGGTCGTCCGGTCGCGTCGCGGTGCAGGCGCGCCTGATCGACGTCGTCAGGCGAGGGGCCGCCGAGGAACGAGGGCATCGTGAACGTGCCCTCGATGCGCCGCGCGATGCCCTCGGGCAGCGTGTCGCCCCTCTCCGCGTCGCGCACCTCGGTGACGGTGCAGCCCAGGCCATCGCCCAGCGCATCGAGCGCCTCGTCGCGCATCGCGACGAGCGGCGCCGTGATCGCCTCGTCGCTCCCGGTGGCGAACGACCACGCCGCGATGAGCGTCGCCCGCTCGACGCCCACACCGTCGAGCGCGCCGAACGCGTCCTCGAGCTCGGCGCGCCGCGCCTCGACGTCCGCGCCGTCGAGCTCCTCGTCGTCGCGCAGCGCGCGGAAGAACGCGGACGGCTCGACCTCGCTTCCGTCGACGTAGCGAAGACCGGTGATGCCGACCGCATACCGGGTGTTGGGCGACAGGCGCCGCGCAGGCCGCAAATAAAGCGGCGCCCGCGCCGGATCGGTCGCTTCCCAGCGATCGATCTCCGCGAAGTGCGCCACCCGCTCGCCGGTCTCCATGTCGACGATCACCGTGCGCGAGCCGGGCAGCAGGGTGTCTTCGATGTGCTCCTCGTTCGAGAGCACCGACTCGTCGAGCGCCCCGGGAAACGAGATCATCATCGAGGTGAGCGGGCTGAACCCATCGCGGCCGGAGTAGGGCGCGGGGCTCGCGCGCCGGCCGCGCATGTCGGCGGGCATCGCCTCGGCCGGGATCTCCACCCGCCGCCCGGTCGCGGTGCTGGGATCGTCCACGAGGTACCGACTCGAGGGCCAAGGCAAAAGGCACAGCGTGGGATCGATGTGCTCGCAGCCCTCGGGATAGAGATCGATCGCAGGGGCATCGCTCCCCGCGTCGCTGGGCGGCGTGGTCTCATCACAGCCGACGAGGAGCGAGAGCGAGAGCAGGAGCGAGCGGCGCCACATCGGCCCCATCGTACCGGAATGCAGGAGCTGAAGGGTCCGCGTCTCTCGTTCCGTTCCTGCCTTCCTGAGCGGCTCTCTCGGTGTCACGCGCGAGGATCGTCGGGCTGCCAGCGTCGTTCGAGACGTGCATCTCAGGAATGCAGGAATGAAGGAACTGAAGGGTCCGCGTCTCTCGTTCTGTTCCTGCCTTCCTACCTTCCTTAGCGGCTCTCTCGATTCATGCGCGACGATCGTCGGGCCGCCAGCGTCGTTCGAGAGTGCATCTCAGGAATGCAGGAGCTGAAGGGTCCGCGTCTCTCGTTCTGTTCCTGCCTTCCTACCTTCCTTAGCGGCTCTCTCGATTCATGCGCGACGATCGTCGGGCCGCCAGCGTCGTTCGAGAGTGCATCTCAGGAATGCAGGAATGAAGGAACGGAAGGGGCCGCCTCTCTCGTTCGCTTCTCGGTTCACAGGACATCTCCTGCGGTGCAGAGGTGCGCTCTCAGCTCCCATTCAGTAGTTGGGGCAATCGACCGTCCCCTCATCGCTGCTGTTGTCGGCGACGGCCTCGCAGCGGTCCCCGCGGCAGGCCACGAGTACCTGCGGCCAGAAGCACGTTGGACCGTCCGCGGCGCAGCTGGCGACGAAGTAGCTCAGGTCGCGCGGAGACGACACCAAGTGGTTCGTCTCGGGATCGAAGGCGGCGCCTTCCGGGTGGGGAGCGTGCGCCCACGGGCTCCGCCTCGTTCGCCAGATCTCGGCGGCAGGGATCGCTTCCACCCGAATGTCGGTGGCCTCGCAGCGCAGAAATCGCTGCTCGGGGGTCGTCTCGGAGCGGTACGCGACCGCCGTCGAACGCACTGCCGGTTGGGGGACACCGCCGCAGCCCGCGCTCGACGTGAGTAGCAGCGCGAGCGCAACCGATGGCCGCATCGTCATCGCCGAGGTGTGCGCTGCCATCGCCAACCCGGCGAGCCGTTGCGATGACCAGCACGGGGCGGCGCGGGATCGCTCGTGCTCGCGAAGCGCGCTGTTGCGCCGTTGCAGGCGTCCTGCCACGGTCGGATCCATGGGTCACGACGTTCCCCCCGATCAGGGGTTGCCGGCTCCGACGTCCATCGAGCTCGAGGCGATCCCGGGTAGGCCGTACCTCAACGTCTATCGCTTCGGCGCCGGTCGGGGTCCGCTCGTGGTCTACGTGGGCGGGGCGGTGACGCGTGCCGTGTACGAAGCGCGGCGGAGCTCCGCGCCGACGTTGATCGCGGCCGCGTTCGGACGGGCGCGGCGAAGTCTCGGAGTGACGCGCGTCGATCTGGCGATCTCACCGTGTCCCATCGATGACGGGGGGGATCCCGACACCTGGACTGGCGACGTGCTCGCGGGGTTGAAGGATCGCATCGGCGCGCCGAGCAGCGTCGTCTCACTCGGCAGGAGGCGCGCTCGCGCTGCGCCTCGCCGTGCTCGAACAGAGCCCAGCTGCCGCGGTGCTCGGAGGCGCGGGCGTCCCGCAGACGCTCGACGAGCTGCGCCCCGTGTGGTCCACCCGAGCGCGATCATCCCCGCTTCCGGTCGGCTGGTGGATGAACCTCGGTGATCCGCTGGGCATGAGCGGCACCGAGTGGATGCGTCGCTACGCAGGCGCCATCGACTTCCACACGACCGCACGCCCGGGCCAGCATCCCTTCGCCGACTACGACGCGAACCACTCCGTAGAGGACGCGTTCCGCTTCGTGCTCGAGCGCCTGCCTGGGTAGGCCGGCTGACGCTACTCGGAATTGCGCTGCCAGCCGATGACCCGCGTGCTGCCGCGCGTGAGCTCGTAGGTTCTTTCACTGCGCGTGTCCCGTAGCGACACGCCTCCGTCGGGTCGGAAGAAAAAGTATCCCTCGCTGCCAGGACTCCACGGTGCAGCGGTCTCGCTCCCGAAGCGCCGCGCTTCGTCGGTGACCATGCGAACCTCGGCTCCCACCGCGTCGAGCTCCCACAGCGCGAAGTCAGCGACGAGCACGAATCGCGTGCCGTCGGGTGACCAGCCGTCGCCGTCGAGGAAGATGGACTCTCGCGTCAGTAGGTCGCTCACGTCGCCGGCCGCGACGTCCCACAGCGCGGCGGTCGCCGGGGAGCCGAGGAACAACACCACGCCCCGGTCGCCACCCGGCGCGAGCACCGGCGCCGCGCTCGCGCGCATGCGGCTGTAGCGCACCACTCGCTCGACGGCCCCTTCATCCGTCGTGATGCGCACCACCTCCGTCGATGGGCCTTCGCTCTCGATCGCGACGAGCTGATTGTCTGCGGTCCACACCATTCGCTCACCCATGGCGTTGGCGCCGACGCGAACGGCGGGCGACCCGTCGAGCGCCGCAACGTACGCACCACGCGTGAGCGTGTGTCCATCGGAGCTCGGCTCCGTCTCGTCGTAGAGGACGAACCGACCGTCGGGAGACCAGCGCGCGTGGGAGGGCGACGCGTGGCGGGTGGTCACTGGAACGCTCACCGCGGTAGCGGGCTCGCCATGGTCCGTGGTGGCATAGACGCGCCGCACACCGACGTCGCCGAAGGGGATCGAGCGATCGTGCGCAGCGAACAGGAGCCTCGAGCCGTCGGGTGACCACGCCTCGCTCTGGTCGTCCAACTCCGCGTCTTCTGCGCCGTCGGGCAGCGCGACCGTGGCGGGAATCTCCAGCCACCCCTCACGCAAGATCCCGATCCACGCTTCCTCGTCGTAGCGCCAGCTCACAGCGAGGACGTCGTTCACGCTCCAGCGCAGCTCGACGCCACCAGCATGGTGCGGGAGATCGATCACCGTGCTCGGATTCGTCGTGTCGAGCACATACCCCGCTCTTCTGGCGTACCACGCCAGGTATCGGCCGGACGGAGACCATGTGAGCTCGAGGGCCGACTCGCCGATGTCTCCTCGCCATACGAGGCTCGGGCCCTCCTCGCCGAACTGGAGGATAGAGAGGGTCTCCTCGCCGCCGCCCGACGACGTGAACAGGGCCAGTGTGGCCCCCGTCGGGGACCACGATGCGCCCTGCACGGCAGCCGCGGGCATCACGGTGATGGGTCGCGACCCGCCGAGGCGTACCGCCTCGACGCGCGGCTCCGTACCGTCGCTCCCGTCTACGAAGTACGCGAACCACGGGCCGGCTCTTACGGCCGGCGGCGCGTCGCCCACGCCGCCATCTGCGCCGCCCCCGTCGTCACGTGCGTGCCAAAGGTAACAGCTCGGCAGCGCCATCAGCGCCACGAGGGCAGCGAGGATGCGCCACAGCAGCGCTGGACTCGAGGACTTGGTCGAGAGTGGGCGGCCCATCGTGCTCGGGAGCATGGACCGTCGCTGGCCGATTGGCCCGTCGCTCATCGTGCCGACCCGTCTCCCCCGTCGAGCTGGCGTGCGATGTCGAACGCGACGTCTACGACCTCGGTCGCAGGGATCGCGCGTCGGTCGATGCCCGTGGTGGCCTTGCCTTCGCGGGTCCAGCGTGGGGGCAAGGCGTGCAGCGCCTGATCGAAGCCGAGCTCGCTCACCTCACGCTGCCATCCGGGCCAGCGCGCGTCTGCATAGAACGCGTCGATGTCGTCGCTGCGGGTGAGCGACCACTCGAGCCAGCCGGCGATTCCCACCTCGAGAGGCTCCCATCGCAGTGAGTCCGGCGCGAAGTAGTGGACGGCACGGTCGCTCGTCATGGCGAACACGCCGCCGAGGACATCGAACGCGACGACGAAGAATCCCGGTGTTCGGTCGCGGACCCGGGGTGAACCGAGCCCGTTCCAGCTGGCGAGGTCGGCGCGAACATCCTCGGCGCCGCCGCCCAAGATGCGCAGCCACCCGTCGTCGATGAGCATCGCGCCGACGTGGGACGACAGCGCGTGCAGCGTCGAGGTCGGCGACACACCGAGCAGCGTGGCGACGTCGCGGGACCGTTCGGGGTCGGGCGGCAGGACCCGCACGCGAGAGCCCGCGCGCGTGATCCACTGCGCCAGCGTCGTCCGTGCTCCGTGCTCGGCCACGATGGCGGAGCATACCGGCGGACCGATCCGCGCGCGCGGGTCAGTAGGCCGGGCAGTCGAGCATCCCGGCATTCTCGTCGTTGTCGGCGATGACCTCGCAGCGCTCGGCTTCGCACCCCAACAGGACCTCGGGCCAGTAGCAGTGCCGTATCGGATCGCGGCAGCTCGCGACGTAGTACGTGGGTAGGTCCAGCGGGAGCGAGACGAGGTCGCCAGTCTCTGGATCGGTCACGGCGCCGTCCGGTGGCGGCAGGTGCCACCAGCCCTGCGGCCGGGTCCACACCTGCATCGCGGACTGCGCCTCCACCTCGATGTCATCAGCTTCGCACCCGAGGAAGCGCCGCTCGGGCGACAGCGTCGAGCGGTGCGCGAGGGCGGCCGACCGCATCGCTCCTTCGAGCGCGCCTCCGCATCCCACCGTGAGCAGGAGCACGAGCACGAGGGGCTTCGACGCAGTCACGCGGTCGAGGACACGCAAGGCTCAGCGGCGACAGAAGAGGACCACGGTTCCTGCGCCGCCCCCTCCTGAGCTCACCAGGTCGTAGCCGGAGGGAACCAGGATTGTGTGGGCCCTGTCCGGCGTCGCGACGACTCCCTCGTTGTTGATGTCCACGGCCTCCTGCCACCCTGCGAAGCACTGCCGATAGCCCGTCGTCTGCGCCGTGGCCGGCTGGGCGCCGAACACCTGGGCGCCCACCGCGACCCCCAGCAACGTCATCGAGCCCACCACCAACGCCAGCTTGTAGTCCTTCATCGATTGCCTCCGCGGAGGAGTCTCGGTGCCGCTCCCCCGGCGCACAAGCGCGAAGACTGTGGAGCCCATCGATCCCGCGCGCAGCCCACAGCGACCTTCTCGGTCACATCACGACGCCAGCGGGCTACGTGGTGCCCGATGTCGTTCCGATCGCTCCTCCTGCTCGCTTGGCTCGTTGCGTTCCTCCTCGGCTGCGGCGAGCCCGCGACGCCGCCGCCTTCCGCGACCATCGCCTCGAGCGCACACACAACCGTCGCTCCTCCAAGCGCGCCGGCGCCGACGGACGACGACGCGATCGAGCCCGTGCCCGCCGCGAGCGGCGACGTCGCCCCGCGCTGCGCCGAGCTGCGGCAGGCGCTCGAGCGTTTCGTCGAGGCGCTGCCGACCGCGTGCGACACCGACGCGGACTGCATGACCTCGTCGGTGCGCATGACCTGCGAGCCTGGGGTCGCGCACCACCGCGCGGCGTTCACGCCCGCCCGCACCGCGGAGCTGCAATCGCTGAGGCACGGGATCCGCCTCGCGTGCCCCGCGCCCGAGGTCGTGTGTGGTCCGCCGCGCTTCGATCCCGCCGCATGTGAGGCTGGCGTGTGCCGCCCGACGCGCACCGCGTCCGACGCGCGCTGATCCGCCCTGGCGAACGAGGGTCGTCGGCCCCAGCATGCGGCCCGCATGCAACCAGCGCCGTCGAGCTCGAGGGTCGCGGCGATCGATCTGCTCCGCGGCGTCGTGATGGTGCTGATGGTCCTCGACCACGCGCGTGACTTCTTCGCCGACGGCGCGATCAGCCCCACCGATCTGAGCGCCACCTCGGTGCCGCTCTTCTTCACCCGGTGGATCACCCACTTCTGCGCGCCTGCATTCGTGCTGCTCGCGGGCACCGCGATCTTCCTCGCAGGCCAGCGCAAACCGCGCGGCGAGCACGCGCGCTTTCTCCTCGCGCGCGGGCTCTTCCTCGTGGTCCTCGAGCTGACGGTCGTGAAGTTCGGCTGGGCCCCCGAGCCGTTCTACTTCTTCGTCTTGCTCCAAGTGATCTGGGCGATCGGCTGGAGCATGGTCCTGATGGCGGGCCTGTCGCGCTTGCCTTCGCGGCTGGTGGGCGCGCTCGGCGCGCTCGCGATCCTCACCTCCCCCCTCTGGCAGAACGCGGGAGAAGGCCTCGACGGAGCGGGCGGGATCGCGCTGACGCTGCTCACCGGCCACGGCGCCTACCACCCCGCAGACGGTCACTTGGTGGTCGTGGGCTACGCGATCGTGCCGTGGCTCGCGGTGATGATGCTCGGCTACGGGCTCGGCGAGCTGGTCACGCTCCCCCGCGAGCGCTTCCGTCGATCGACGCTCGCGCTCGGCCTGGCGTTCACGGCGGCTTTCGTCGCGCTGCGCGCCGCGAACGTGTATGGCGATCCCGCGCCGTGGAGCGCGCAGGCCGATCCGGTGTTCACCGTGCTCTCGTTCCTGAACACGACGAAGTACCCACCGTCGCTCGCGTTCCTGCTGATGACGCTGGGCCCGCACCTCATCGCGCTCTCGCTGCTCGATCGGGTGGACGCGAGCCGCGCGCCGTGGCGCTGGCTGCTCGCCTTCGGTCGGGTGCCGCTCTTCTTCTATGTCGCCCATCTGTGGCTCTTGCGCTGGGCGTCGATCGTCTGCGCGCTGATCGTGTGGGGCCCGAGCATGAGCACGATGCTGCCTCCACCCGAAGGACACACGGGCAACCCCGAGTGGCCGCTCTTCGCCACGTACGTCGCGTGGGCGATCTCTGTCGTCGTCCTCTATCCGCCCTCGAGGGCGTTCGCAGAGAAGAAGCGCACCTCGCGCAGCTGGTGGCTCTCGTACTTGTGAGCTCGCGCGGCGATCACGGCGCGGGCGCAACCGGGTCGCTCGACAGGGTGCGAGCCAGCCGGAGCTCCCAGACCGAGAGCGCGACCACCACCACGATCTCGAACCCGAAGTACGCGTACGCCAGATCGGTCACGGTGCTGCGGTGAACCCAGAGCAAGCACGCGGTCGCAGCGCAGTACGAGAGGTTGGCGATCGCGATCTGTCGCAGGGACGCCGCGCTCGCCGTCCTGGTGAGGTGGCGACCGAGGGAGAACGTCGCGAATCCCAGCGCCACGGCGCCGAGCCCCCGCAGCGCCCAGATGGGTAGCCCGAACCACCCGTCGAGCGCGGGCAGCACGAGCCCCACGCCGATCGCCGTCATCAGCGCCCCGACGCCATCGACGAGCAGGAGATCCGTCGAGCCGAAGAGGCGCTTCATGTCGTTCGCGCCGCGCGCTCGGAGGTCTGTTCGTGGTTCATCGGTCCTCGTCGTGTCGGGCCGAGACGGCCGACCATCAGCGGATCTCCAGACCGAGGGAGAAGAGCAGGCTGCGTCCACGCTGCGGAAGCGTGGGGGCCGCGTACGGCGTGACGGGCAGCGCGTACTGCCAGTCGAAGGCGTTGTACAAGCCGAGCGCGTAGGTCAGCCCGATCTCCTCGACGCCGCCGGAGATCACCAGGTCCGCGACGACGGCCCAGTCGCTCTCGTCGTCGGTCGTCAGGCTCAAGCGCCGCGGCGCTTCGACGCTCAGGCGAACGGCGCCGCGCAGCAGGCGATCGAGGATGGGAAAGATCCCCCGCGTCGAGCCATAGAGAGACGGCGCGTTCGGAATGCGGGTGTTGCCCGTGCTCCCCTCGGTCGAGGGCGGCGAGAGGTAGCTCGCGTACAGACCGCCCACCTGCGCGGTGAACATCCAGCCGCCGCGCAGCTCGCGGCGCACCTCGACGTCGCCGCCGGTCATGAGCTGGTCCTCGTTCACGTTCGCGAAGTACACCAGCCCGAGCATCTCGGGATCCATCTCCGGCGGCGCCCGCACGGAGTCGATGAGATCCTCGGCGAACTGCGCATACCCCGACACCAGGACCGACCAGTCCTCGTCGAAGTGGTGGGTGTACTCCAGCTCTCCCGAATACAGGGTCTCCGGCCGCAGCACCCCGCCACAGCAGGTGCTCGGCAGCGTGGTGAAGCCTCCGTCCGAGTACGACTGCTCGTACGTGCTCGGCGCCCGGAACGCGCGACCGCCCATCAGCTTGATGGTGTCGTCCGGGCTCGCGTGCAGGATGATGGCCAGGCGCGGGTTCACGGACACGAAGCTCTCGCCGATCGCCACCAGCCAGCCGTCGACCCGGGCGCCCGCCGAGATGCGGAGCTCTTCGACGGGCTCCCAGTCGGCGAGCGCATAGCCCGCGATCGTGCCGAAGGGACGGCTCACATCGAGGATGGTGGTCGTACTTCCGTCCGCCTCCTCCTGACTCACGTCCATCGTCACCAGGCCGTGATATGCGCCCTCCGCGCCGCCGCTCAGCCGGAACTGGGGGACGATGTCCGCGATCAGCCGCGCTTCGCCGCCCACCCAGAGACCGTGATACGTCTCTTGGTACGGCTGCTCGAAGGGCGCGCCGCTCACCGGGTCCTCGCCGTCGTAGAGGTAGTCGAGGTGAAAGAGGGTGTAGTTGCCGTACACCCGAGTCCGCAGCTCGACCTCGTCGGAGAGGCGCGGCTCGAAGCGCACCTCGAGCAAGCCCCGGTGATCGTCGTAGTTGTTCTCCAGGCGGTCGAAGATCGTGCCGAACGAGCCCGTCGGGATGCCGACGTCGCGCGCCGTGTAGAAGGCCTGGATGATGAACGGGCCGGCCCAGGCGCGGAGCGATCCACCGATCGCATCGAAGCGGTCGACGCCGTGGGCGACGTTGCGCTCGGGGGTTCCGTCGCCGTCGCCGTCGAAGAACACCGTGGCGTCGCGTCCATCGGAGTGGGCGAACGACACCGATCCCCGGATCCCTGCGTCGTTCGAGAGGCGCACGTTGAACGCGCCGCGCCCGCGGCCGACGTTGCCGTCCGTGAGCGAGACCTCGAAGCTCGTGGACGTCGGTCGATCGATGCCGCGTGGCACGAGGTTCACCACGCCGGAGACGGCGCCCGTGCCGTAGAGCACCGAGCCCGCGCCGCGGACCACCTCGATGCGCTCGATGCCTCCGAGATCGATGCGTCCGTCGTAGCCGATGAAGGCCTGATAGAGGATGTCCTCGTTCAGCGTCGCGCCGTCCGACAGGATCAGCAGGCGATTGTTGTAGTCGCTGGGCTGCCCGACGCCGCGCACCGAAGCATTGGAGTAGATGCTGTCCGAGGTGAGCGCGAAGCCTCGGAGGCCCCGGAGCGCCTCGTAGATCGTGGGATAGCGGAAGGCCTCGATCTCGGCGGCGCTCACCACCGAGACCGACGCGGGCGCGTCGTCGATGCGCTCGGTCGAGCGCGAGGCCGCGCTGACCTCACGCAGGGTCCGGAGGCGCACGTCGGTGAGCTCGACCTGCTGATCGGCGAGCACTTCGATCTCCATCTCGACCGGCTCGTAGCCGCTGGCGCTCACCCGCACCGTGCGCGCGCCGGTGGGGATCCCGGGCGCGACGAGCGGGGTGAAGCCGACCGCGCTCCCGTCGATCTCGACGAGCGCGTCGTCGACGTCGGCGTTCACCACGACCGAGCCGGTCTCGGCGTCGAGCAAGAGATCGAGGTGGGTGGTCTGCGACTCGGTGATCGCGACGGCGCGCGCCGAGGGCTCGCGCCCGGCCGCGCGCGCGTGCACCACGTGCGGACCCGGAGGCAGCGGCAGCTCGCACGGCACGGTGCAGAGCGGGTCGCCCTCGTCGGAGTCGATGCGCACCTCGGTGCCGGTCTCGCCGCGCACGCTGAGGGTGCCGACCACCGCGGAGAGCTCGACGCGCACCCGCGCGACCTCGCCGATCGCCGCCGTGACCGGCTCGCTGCTCGCGCCGTGGTAGCCTGAGAGCTCGGCGAGGATGCGGTACGTGCCGGGGGCGAGCGCGAGCCGTCGGGGCGCGCGTCCCACCGAGCCGAGGTCGATCCGATCGACGTAGAGCGTCGCGCCCGCCGGGCTGGTCTCGACCTCGATGAGCGCGACGCGCGGCGCGATCTCGGTCAGCGCGCTCTCGATGCGCTGTCGCACCGCGGTGTCGGTCTCCCCCTCGAGCGCCTCGACGTAGTAGCGGTAGGCCTCGGGGAAGCGCTCGATGCGCTGGTAGCAGCGCGCGATGTTGTAGACGACGTTGCGGTTGGGCGCGAGACGGTTGGACGCGAGGAAGTGCTCGAGCGCCTCGAGGTAGTTGCCCTCGCGGTACGCGTCGTTGCCGAGCTGGAAGTGGAGATCGGCTTCGTCGGCCGTGCCGTCGGCGAGCGCGATCGGCGTCACCTCGCACGTGCCGAGCACGAGGACGGCACACACCACCAGCATCCGAGTCGCTCGCGAGCTCGGTGACCACCAACGCTTCGTCATCATCAGCGCGTGCTCCGGAGATCGTCGTCGGGCGGACGGGGACGCGCCGCCTCGGGCTCGGTCGTCGTCGAGCCCGCGTGCGGGCGAGCTCGAACCGCAGGCGCTCGCATGAGCGTGATCCGCGGGGGCGGCGCCTCGTCGGTGAACTCGATCGTCTGCTCGACGTAGCCGGGGGCGCGCGCCGTGATGCGGTGGGTCTCGCCATCGACGGTGACCCAGTGCTCCAGCGAGCCCGCGCCCATCGGCTCGCCGTCCAGCTCGAGCGTCGCCGCGGCCGGCACCACCACCACCACCACGTGCAAGCGCGCCGCGAGCGGCGTGGGCTCGATCGCCGGCGGCTCCGGCGGAGGCTCAGGGACCGGATCGCGGAGAGGCGCGATCGCCGGCGTGATCCCCGCGGTCGACGGCTCGATCGAGGTGGCGGCGGGCGCGACCGCGACTTCCGCGGGCGGCCGCGTGAGCAAGAAGCCCGCGCCGATCGCGAGCACCAGCGCCGCAAGAGCGAGCGCGAGGAGCACGCCACGTGATCTGCGCTGCGGCGGGGCCGCGACCGACGGCATCTCGACCGACGGAGCGGGCGTCGACGTCGGCGCGCCCGGCGCAGGCAGCGACGGTGCGTCGATGGCGCGGGCCGCGCTGGGGCGCAGCGTCGGCTGCTCGAGCCGAGGGTCCATCGGCGGCGGGGCCTCGATGCGCGCCGGCGTCTCGTCCTCGCGATCGACCCGCGCGGAGGGTCGCTGCGCGATGGTGGGTGTCGGTCGATGATCGCGCACGCTCGGCTCCGCAGGGCGGAAGGTGCCGGTGATCTCGGCGGGCGGCGGCGGCACGCTGTAGGGCGCCGAGCGCGGCTCCTTGTCGCTCGAGCTCGCGCCGACGAGCGACGAGAACGTCTCCTTGGCGCGCACGCTCGCGAAGGGGAGGAGCTTCTCGCCGAGCTCCGCCAGCGACGCATAGCGGTACTCGGGATCGCTGCCGAGCGCCTTGAGCAAGACGATGTCGAGCTCCATGGGCAGGTCGGGCACGAACGTGCTCGGCGGCGTGCCCACCCCGCGGGTGACCTCGTGGATCAGCGCGACGACGTTGTCGCTGCGGAAGGGAAGGGTGCCGGTGATGCACTCGAAGATCATGAGCGCGAACGAGTACTGGTCCGCGCGTCCATCGACCTCGCGATCTCCCCGCGCTTGTTCGGGCGACATGTAGTGGGGCGTGCCCAAGATCGACGAGACGGCCGTGGTGGTGGGGATCCCGGCGTTCGCGAGCTTGCTGACGCCGAAGTCCAAGATCTTCGGGATCGCGCGGCCGCCCGCGCTCTTGGCGATGAAGACGTTCTCGGGCTTCAGATCGCGATGCACGACGCCGTTGCGGTGCGCCTCGTCGAGCGCGGCCGCGACGGGCAAGAGGATGTCGAGGGTGCGCGGCAAGCTGAGGCGGCCCTTGGGGCTCTTGTTGACCAGCTCGTTGAGCGTCTCGCCTTCGAGGTACTCCATCACCAGGTACGCGACGCCCTCGTCTTCGCCGACGTCGGTCACGTCCACGACGTGCGGGTGCTGGATGCGCGACGCCGCCTCGCCCTCGCGCAAGAAGCGCGCGACGAGATCGGGATTCGCCGCGGTCTCGGGCAAGAGCACCTTGACCGCCACGGTCTTCTTGAGGCCCCTGTGCACGGCCTCATACACCTCCGCCATGCCGCCCGCGCCGATGCGACGCACCAGCTCGTAGCGCCCGAGGATCGTCCCGCTGCGCGAGCCGAGACTCTGGAAGCGATCACTCCGTCCGGGCGGGTCTGCCGAAGGTCCGCTCATGGCTCCGCGGCGCATGGTACGGCCCCCCCGAGCGCGGAAGCAATGGAGCTGGTGTGGGGTATCGCGGGGTCAGGCCGGGGCGGGGAGGTTGCCGGCGGCGGTGCCCTGATCAAACACCAGGCGTCCCGACTGACCGCGGATGCGGAGGCGCTCGCCGCGGCGCAGCTCGCCTGCGAGCACGCGCGCTGCGATCGGGCTCTCGAGCATGCGGCCGATGGTGCGCCGCATCGGACGGGCGCCGAACGCGGCGTCGAAGCCGCCGGCGGCGATCAGCGCTTCGATCGCGCTGGGCTCGGTGATCAGGGTGACGCCATGCTCACGCAGCAGCGCAGCGGCGAGCGAGCCGATCATGCGGCGCGCGATCTCGCTCACGTCGTCCTGGGTGAGCGGACCGAAGAAGAGCGGCTCGTCGATCCGGTTCCAGAGCTCGGGCGGCAGGGCCCGGCGCGCGGCGGCGAGCACTCCGTCCTCGGCGCTGGTCGATCGCGTCGCCGGCTCGGCGCCGAAGCCGATGCGCGGCGCGGCGAGCCGACCGATGGCCTCGGCCCCGAGGTTGCTGGTCATCACGATCACGGTGTTGGTGAAGTCCACCGTGCGACCACGGGCATCCGTCGCGCGACCTTCGTCGAGGAGCGGCAAGAGCGAGAGCAGCACCTCGGGGTGCGCCTTCTCGATCTCGTCCAGCAAGATCAGCTGATACGGGCGGCGTCGAACCGCCTCGGTGAGCTGTCCGCCGCTCTCGTGACCGACGTAGCCGGGCGGCGCGCCGAAGAGACGCGCGACCGCGTGCGACTCGCTCATCTCGCTCATGTCGAAGCGGGTCATCAGCGTGCCGCCGAAGAGCACGTCGGAGATCGCCTTGGCCGTCTCGGTCTTGCCGACGCCCGTCGGTCCCAAGAACAAGAAGGTGCCCAGCGGCCGCTTGCCGCGGAAGCCCGCGGCGGACTTGCGCAGCGCGTCGCTGATGCGCGCGATCGCGTTCTTCTGCCCGACCACGCGCTCGCCCATCTCGCCCTCGAGCCTGAGCAGGCGCTCGCCGTCCTTGATCCGCAGGCGCTCGAGCGGCACGTGGGTCTCGCTCGCCACGACGCGCGCGACCGCGTCGACGTCGACCACGCTGAGCCCCGCGCGCCGCGATCGCGCGGCGGCGAGATCGAGCACCGAGACTGCCTTGTCGGGCAGGTGCTTCTCGGTGACGTAGCGGACGGTGAGATCGACGGCGGCGTCGATCGCGTCGGGCTCGTAGCGCACCTGATGATGCGCCTCGTAGCTCGGCACGATGCCGCGCAGGATCGCCTTGGCGTCGGTCGCGCTCGGCTCGTTGACCAGCACCGGCGAGAAGCGCCGCGCGAGCGCGGGATCCCGATCGAAGTGACGTCGCGCGTCGGCCTCGGTGGTGGCTCCGATGCAGGGGAAGTCGCCGCGGGCCAACGCCGACTTGAGCTCGGTGGCCACGTCGTCGCCACCGTCGCCGGCGCCGAGCACCGCGTGCACGTCGTCCAAGAAGAGCAGCACGTTGCCGGCGCGCGCGACCTCGGCTTGGAGGCGCCGCACCCGCTCCGCGAGCGCGCCGCGCACCGACGTGCCCGACACCAGCGCACCGGCGGACACCTCGATCAGGATCTTGCCGGCCATGCCGGGCGCGTCGCCCTTGGCGAGCGCCAGCGCGAGCGCGTGGGCGAGCGACGTCTTGCCCACGCCGGGCGGGCCCACGAGCAGCGGGTTGTTGGCGCGGCGGCGCGACAGCACGTCGAGCAGCTGCTCGAGCTCGGCGGCGCGCCCGATCACGGGATCGATCCCGCCGGCGCGCGCGAGCGCCGTGAGATCGCGGCCGATGGCGGTCAACGTCGGGTACTCGGCGGCATCGAGCGTCACGTCGCTCTTGCTCGGCGCGGTGCGCTCGGCGGGGCGGGTCACCTTGCGGTTCGTGCGGAGCGCGCTGGGATTCGCGGGCGGCCTCGCGCTGATGCGCTCGCGCGACTCGGTGCGGGCGGCGGGCGCCGCGCGCAGGCTCGCGACGCGCGGATCGATCACGGGCAGCGCGGAGGGACGCGGCAGCGCGATCGGCTTCGGCGCGCTCGTGAGCGGCGGAGGCAACGTGGTGCGAGCGCGGGGCGCGGTCCTCGGCTCGGCGCTGGGCGAGGGCTCGATGCCCAGCGCGCGCAGCGACGCCTCGTACACCCGGGCGGACGGAACGCCGACCCGCTCGAGCGCGCGGAACCCCGCCGAGCGCGGCTCGCGGGTGATCGACGCGAGCAGATGCAGCGGCCGCACCCGATCGGCGCCGAGGCGCTTGGCGATCGCTTCGGCCCGATCGACCACGCGCTCGAAGACCACGTCGGCCTCGTCGTGCTCGATCTTCAGCGCGGAGACGAAGTCGGTCTCCCGGACCGTCGCTGCGCCCAAGAGCGCCGACGTCTCGGGATCCTCCTGCATCATCCACAGCACGCAGTGCGCGCTGGACGGGCGCTGATTGCGCTGTCTCGCGCATCGCCGTGCGCTCTCGAGGACACCATTCAGAGCGTTCGCGGTCGCCATGCCTTCCCGTTCCGCGATACCGGTCCCCCGCCGATTCCACAACTTTTCGGACGGAGTTTTTCCGGTCGCCATCCGACGCGCGAGGGGCGCGGGTGAATGCATCGGGGTGGTCTCGGGTCTGAGGCCCGCCGTTTCGCCGGCCCCCACGCGGCGTGGGGCCCTTCTGGAAGGGCGTTCGTTCTGGTAGCGTCTTGCCGCCCGCATCGGCGCGGGTCGATCCCCGAGGAGCTTTCGATGTCGCACCGCCCGTCCACCAAGAGGTCCACCCATCGCTGGGTGATGATCGGATCGATGATCGCCTCGGTCACCCTCGCGCTCGCCGCCGTCGCGATGAATCCCCCCGAGGCCCAGGGCCAGCGTCGGCTGCGCGCCACGCTCGTCATCACCCAGGCCACGATCTCCCGGGGCCTGAGCGAGGCCGCGCTCCTCCGCTTCGCCCGGAGCCACGCGAGCAAGATCATGAACGAGACCAACGAGCCGGACCTCGCGGCGCGGCACTGGCCGGGCAACCTCGTGGTCAACTTCAGCGCCGCCCCCAGCGATCTGGAGTTCCACGCGCTCTACTACGACATCACCGACGGCGTGCGGAACTTCGTCGACGACATGTCGATCTATGTGCACGACGACTCGCAGCGCACCTACGTGCAGCGCATCAACCTCGAGCGTCCCCGCTTCCGCCCCAACCGCCGGATGGAGATGGTCGTGACCGTGCGCCACGAAGAGGTCGGCACCCTGCGCTTCGAGCTGCGCGGAGAAGAGCCGAGGCGCAGCGGCATGGTCGACTTCACGGACGAAGGCGGCGACGACTGATCACGGCGCGCGACCGAGGAGCGTCAGCACCACGAGGATCGCGAAGACGACGAGGCCGAGCAGCTGCCAGCAGGCGGCCGCGAAGAAGCCGACGAGCGTAGCGGTGCCCGACGACAGCCCGTGGGCGCGCATGGCGAACGCGCGGAAAGCGATGGTGCGCCACACGACGCCCGCGGCGGTACTGCCTAGGCCGAGCAGCGGCCCGATCAGCGGCACCAAGAAGAGCGCGAACCCGACCGCGGAGACCAGCTCCCAGGCGCCCGCGTAGTAGGCGGCCCGCCCGGACTGTTCGAAGCGAACCGTCTTGCCCGAGACGCTGCCCAGCGCGTGGAGCACCAAGCCCATCCCGGTGAAGTACACGAACGAGATCGTCGGGTAGAGCATGAGCGCGCAGGGCAGGGCGCAGATCAGGGTCCCGAACGCGGTTCCCGCGCGCCCGGGATCGCGCGCGCTCAGTACGCCGACCAGCGCCACGCTGAGCATCACCAAGGCGATCACGGGCAAGTAGCCGATGAGCCCCGACAGCCACGTGAAGCGCTGGGCGACGCCGATGTCGCCGCGGAAGCTCCGGTCGAAGCCCGCAGAGGGCGCGCGCAGGAGGCCCCATGCGGTGGTGAGGTAGCCGCGGGTCCAGGGAGTCTCGATCTTCTCCCAGGAGAACTTGGGGTGATCGCCTTCGCGCGCTCGGCATGGTGGGCACTGACCGTCCGCGTCGTCCCCGTCGCCCACGCACTCCGCGCACGCGTAGTTTCCGCAGCGCACGCAGCTGAGCATCGCCTCTCGATCGGGGTGGATCGCGCACGAGCCGATGCGCGCCTCTTGCGCTGACTGCGTCTCCGTGGTGCTCGCCTCGTCCATCACGACCCTCCGCGTTGCAGGGCGAGACTAGCCGGGTGTCGAGGACGTCGTCACCTGCCTTCGGCCAGACACCCGCGCTCGTCCCAGCCGGGCGCCTCGGGATCCTCGACGCTCGTCACGTGCGGCGCGACCCAGCGCGCGATCGCGTGCACCGCAGCGGTGTCGAGCGCGACCGCGAGCGCGACGCTCGCGAGCACCCAGCCGATCGGCGTGCGGTCGCTCGGCCGCTCATCCATCCGCACCCAGACCGGCATCGCGAGCCCCAGCGCCAGGCCGTAGGCGAGGGTGCCGAAGCTGAACATCATCGCGGGCTCCCCGTAGCAGAAGAGCCGCGTCATGAACGGGTTCGCGTTGAGCGCGGTCTCGAGGAACGCGAGCGCGCAGGGCACCACGACGTACGCGGCGATACGGGCCGCAGGTCCTCTGCGCGCCATCCACCGGAACGCGACGCACGCGAGCACCGAGTAGGTCGCGAAGTACGCGACGGTCACCAAGTAGAGAAAGAGCGGGTTGCGCTCGAGCGTCCAGGTCGCGCCGAACCCGTAGCGCATGTGCAGGACGCCGAAGAAGAACGGCGTCTGAAAGTAGTTGAGCCCGAACGAGAGCAGCGTGACCCCGAGCGAGGCCTTCACGGCCGTGCGCTGATGCAGCGGCAGCGCGCGCTCGGAGGCCGGCATGCTCACCCAGGCCGCGACGTACGTGCCGAGGCACAGCACGACACCGAAGATCATCAGCGCCGCATCGCCCCACTGCTCCGCGAAGCCGCCGAGCATGACGACGCCGGTGATCGCGCCCCACACCGGGGTGTAGAGGAGCCACGCGCGCTCGAGCGCGCGCTTGCCGGGATGATCCGAGAGGAGCGACATCCGCGCAGAGGCTCACACGGAGCGCGCCCCTCGGGGGCAACTCAAATCCGGATGTTGATCCCGCCGACGAACTGGTAGCTCGTCCAGGTGTTGCTCCAGATGTAGAAGTCGAACGAGAGGGGGCGGAGGAACGCGCCGATCAGGCCGTCGGCGAAGACGAGCTCCGCCTGCGTCGCGAACTGCATGTGGAACGCGGCGTCGCTCGTGTTGAAGCCGGGGCCCGCATCGACGATCACGACGCCCACTCCGAGGCCCACGAAGGGGGTGACCAGCAGCTGAAGATCGCCGCCGTCCCACACCTCGAAGTCCGCACCGAAGCGCCCATCGAAGTTCAAGAGGAACGAGTTGTAGTCGCCGAACGCCTGGCCGAAGCCGCCGCCCACCCAGAGCGCGGCGTCCAAGCGGTCCGCGAGATCGAAGCCGAAGATGCGGTAGCCGATGTGCTCTTCGAGCTGGAACGAGACCCAGCCGCCGCTCTGCAGGCCCGCCCGCAGGCCCGCGCCCACGCCGAAGAAGAGGGGGCGGTCGGTGAGCGATCCGTCGGCGGTGGTGAACGACGCGGAGTCGGTGGACACGGTGGTGTCACCCCCTCCGTCGTCCTGCGCCAGGGCCGCGCTCGGCGCGAGCGCGAGCAGCGAGAGGATCGAGAGGCACGACAGCATGCGGAGCTTGGTCATGGCCGTGTTCTACGCGGCCTCGGTCACGCCGTCCCTTCTTCGGCATCCATCCACGAGGCGAGGCGACGGTGATCCTGTCGTCTTCCGTCGCGGCGGCATCACGCGCTCACGCCATCGCGGGCGTGAGCGGCTGGGCGCGTGGCTCGAGCCGGCCTTGGGCGCGCAGCTCGTCGCTGCGCACGACGGTGTACTGGGGCGGCGCCTCGAGGTTCAGCCGACGGCGCACCTCCTCGAGCGGAAGCGGAAGCAGCGCCTCCCAGTCGATGGCCGGCAGGTACTCCGCCTTCGCGCCGCGCCGGAAGCCATCGAGGATCACCGATACCGCCGACAGCTCGCGCACCTTGTAGAAGCCGAGCAGCACGATCGCCGCGATGCCGGGGTTGCGCGTCTGCGGCACGTTGAACGCGAGCAGCGCGGTCTCGCCGAGCAGGTCGCCCTTGTAGCCGGTGACCGTGTGCCAGAGGTCGTGGGTGTCGCGCATGCGCTCGGAGACGAACTCGAGCTCCGAGCCCGGCTCGCGCTCGAGCATGCGCCCCGTCTCGCTCGCCTCGACCAAGCCATCGGCGGTGATGCCTTCGCTCTCGACGAACGCGAGGTAGGCGCGCGCGAGCGATCCTTCCGGCATGCGGCGCAGCGCGTCTCGGTCGGCGAGCACCGAGACGAGCGACGGCCGCTCGCGCAAGAGCCGCTCGCCCACCGCGTCGCGATGGAAGAGCCCCACCAGGTGATCGGGCGCCTTGTGCGAGAGGGCCTCGATGATGGTGAACACGTGCGAGGTCTCGTCCGGATCCTTGGCGAGCGCGCGCAGCGCTCGGAGCGCGCGGGGAAGATCGAGCGGCACGGCATAGGACTGGGTCGTCATGGGATCACCTCGTGGATGTCGGCGGAGCACGCGCTCCAGCTATCGACAAGCGTGTAGGTAGCGCGCAGGCGAGGCGCTGTCAACAGGGTTGTCAGTAGTGGGGCCGAGCTGCGATGCTCCCGCCGTGCCCGCTCCGAAGAAGCCCCCCGCGAAGACGAAGGTCGCGAAGAACGTGGTCGCGAAGAACGAGGTCGCGAAGAAGAGCGCTGCGAAGCAGAAGGCCCACGTGGCGAAGGCGCCCGCCAAGCGGATCCGACGCAGCGCCGAGGACGCGCGCAAGGCGATCCTCGACGCGGTGGAGCGGCGCATGGCGGAGGTCGGTCCCCAAGGGATCCGTCTCCAAGACGTCGCGCGCGACGTGGGCATGTCGCACCCCACCGTGCTGCATCACTTCGGTAGTCGCGAGGCGCTGATCGCGGCGGTGGTCGAGCGCAACGTCGGCGCGCTGCAGGCGAGCTTGTCCGCGGAGATCGCCAGCGGACGACACGGCGCGGAGCCGATCACCGAGATGCTCGAGGCCACCAGCAAGGTGCTCGGTGAAGGCGGGCACGCGCGCATCGCGGCGTGGCTCGCGCTCTCGGGCTTCGACCCCGATCCGGACGGGGACCGCGCGGTGGCGCAAGTCGCGCGCGCGACCCACGCGCTCCGCACCTCGCTGCGAGGCGACGACACCCCGCCGTTCGAGGACACCTACTTCGTGATCCTGCTCTCCGCGCTCACGCTCTTCGGCGACGCGATCGTGGGCGACGTCGTGCGCGGCCCCGCCGATCGCGCGCAGGCCGAGCGCTTCCGACGCTGGCTCGCGCGGCTGATGGAGCACCACCTGAGACACGGCCCGCCGCCTGCGTGAGGTGATAGCGTCGGGGCTCGACTGGAGCCTCGTCATGCGCGCACCCATCGCCTCGCTCGTCCTCTGCCTCGCGCTCGTCGCCCCCAACCTCGCGCGGGCCTACGACAGCCGGCACGTCTTCATCACCAACCGCTTGGGCGGCAACCTCGTCGAGCTCGACGAGGATCTCGTGTTCGTCCGCACCTGGTTCGACGGCGAGAGCTTCGAGGGCCTCGAGCTCTCCGTGCCCAACGGCATGGCGTTCACGCCGACCGGCGAGATCTTCATCGCGGACTCCGGCAACAACCGCATCGTCGCGATGGACGCCGAGGGCAACTTCGTCCGCGCGTTCTCCACCACCGCGCGCATGGGCAGCGGGATCGAGAGCATCTACTTCGACGGCGCGGGGGTGCTGCACGCCTCCGCCAACCCGGGCATGGGCGTGGTCGCGCGCTTCATGGCCGACGGCAGCGATCTGGCGGACGTCGTCAGCGATCCTTCGTTCACCAACCTCGCGAACGTCAACCTCACCGAGGCGGGGTTCGTCGTGGTCTCCGACTTCAGCGGGGCCTTCCGAGGAGTGCGCGAGATCGATCCCGAGACCGGCGTCGTGGTCCGCACGTTCGGCACCGATCTCATGCGCCAGGAGGACATGATGATCGACGGCGCGGATCGCCTCTTCGTGACCCACAACGCGACCCAGGAGATCATCGTCTACGGTCCCGCGCCCGATCGCGAGGAGCTCTACCGCTTCACCGCGCCCGCCGAAGCGCCGCTGCCGCTGGAGCGCCCCACCGGCATCGCGCTGACGGTGAACTGCGAGATCCTGATCTCGAGCTTCGTCAACGGATCGATCTACGTGTTCCGCCACGAAGGCGAGGACACGCCCCCGACCTTCGAGCGGATGCTGCGCCCGGGGATCGAGATCCCCGAGAGCGCCATGCTGGGCAGCACCGAGAGCATCGCCATCTCGGGGCTCGGCCTCCCTGGCAGCTTCGACGAGTTCGTCGATCGGGTCCCGAGCTGCGATCCCGTCCCGCCGATTCCGGACGCGGGCCCACGCCCGGACGCCGGCGCGCCCGACACCGGCGCATCGAGCGACGCAGGTGGACCGGATGGAGGTCGCATTCCGCGCCACTCGAGCGACTGCGGCTGCCGCATGCAAGCGCGCGCCACGAGCGCCGCGCCGATCGCGACGCTGTTGCTCGTCGGTCTGCTCGCGCTGCGCCGCACTCGGCGCTGAGCTCAGCGCACCATCGCGCGCGCGGCCTCTTCGATCGTCTCTTCGGCGAGCAAGACCTTCGTCCACGCATCGCCCAGCGGCACGAAGCTGTCTTCGCTGGTCACGCGCTTGATGCGGCCTTCGAAGCCTCCGTCGACGAGCGCTGCGATCACGCCCTCGGAGATGCCGCCCGACCTCCGGGTCTCGTCGACCACCAGCACCCGGCCGCTCGCGCGCGCCTCGCGAAGGAGATCCTCGGTGGGCAGCGGCGCGAGCCAGCGCAGATCGAACACCCGCGCTTCGATGCCGCTCTGTCGCAGCCGCTCCTGCACCCGCAGGCTCATGTAGAGGCCGTTGCCCGACGTCACCAGGGTGAGATCGGTGCCGCTGCCGTGGGTGCGCCCCTTGCCGATCGGCGCGTGCGCGGCCGGCGACTCGAAGTGGGGATACGGACGCAGCCACTTGCCGTCGCCGGGCTGGTGCAGATCCCGCGTGTGGTAGAGCGCGATCGGCTCGAGGTACGCGCACACGCTGCCATCGAGCTTCGCGGCAGCCAGACACGTGCGCATCATCGCGGCCGCGTCGTCGGGCAGCGCGGGCGAGGCGATCACCAGACCCGGGATGTCGCGCAGCACACCGATCGCGTCGTCGTTGTGGAAGTGGCCGCCGAAGCCCTTCTGGTAGCCGTAGCCCGCGATGCGCACGACGAGGGGATTGCGGTACTGACCGTTGGAGAAGAACGAGAGCGTCGCCGCTTCGCCGCGCAGCTGGTCTTCGGCGTTGTGCAGGTACGCGAGGTACTGGATCTCGGGGACGGGCAGGAGACCGCTGATGCCGGCGCCGAGCGCGAGGCCCAAGATCGACTGCTCGTCGAGCAGCGTGTCGAACACCCTCCCTGCGCGTGCTCTGCGGTGCAGCGCCTTGGTGATCCCGTACACCCCGCCCTTGCGGCCGACGTCCTCGCCGAACACCAGCATCTCGGGGTGCTTGGCGAGGCCATCGGCGAGCGCGCGGTTGATCGCGAGCGCCAGCGTGAGCGGGCCCTCGTCCTCGGGGAGCTTGCCCTCGTGCAGCCTCTGGCGCGCTTCGACGTCGGCGATCCGGATCGCCTCGCTCGCGACGGCCTCGGGGCTGCGCGGCGCGAGCGGCGCCATGATCGCGTCGGCCGTCTTCAGCTGCGGCGCCTCGCTCGCTTCGATGGCGCGCTCCTTCACCGCCTGCCGCTTGGCCTCGTAGCGCTCGATGACCTCGGCCTGGGTCAGCGTGCCCGAGGTGATCAACAGGCGCGCGGTGCTCACGCAGGGATCGAGCGCGACGTCGCGCGCGATCTCCATCGGCGTGCGGTAGGTGTTCTCCGCGTCGGTGCCCGCGTGGCCCATCAAGCGCACGGTCCGCAGGTGCAAGAACGCGGGCTTGCGGTTGGCGCGCACGTACGCGGCCGCCTCGAGCGCGGTCTCGTAGGCATCGAGCAGATCGCAGCCGTCGGCGAAGAAGTAGCGCAGCCCCGGGCGCTGCCCGTACGCCGCGCGGATCCATCCATCGGGCGTCGAGACGCTGATGCCGATCCCGTTGTCCTCGCACACGAACAGGAGCGGCATGGGCAGGCGCTGGTAGGCCACGTGGCACGCGGTGTTGATCGCGCCCGCTGCGGTCGAGTGGTTCGCGCTCGCGTCGCCGAAGCTGCACACCGCGATCGCATCGCGGGGCCACGGCGAAGGCACGCCGAGCTTGCGCGCGCGCTCGATCGAGAACGCGACGCCGACCGCGCGCGGCAGGTGCGACGCGATGGTGCTGGTCTGAGGGATCACCGCGAGCGCGGGGTGGCCGAAGACCTTGTGCCGTCCGCCCGCGATGGGCTCGGTGGTCGCGGCGCACACGCCGAGCATCACGTCGCGCAGCGCGTCGTGACCTTCCACCTGCCGAGCGCGCTCGACGTAGAAGCCCCCGGAGCGGTAGTGAAGCAGCGCAGGGTCGGTGGGCAGCAGCGCGTGCGCGACCGCGGCGTTGCCCTCGTGGCCCGAGCTCCCGATCGTGTAGAAGCCCTTGCCCTGACCGCGCAGCCAGCGCGCAGCGAGATCGAGGTGGCGGCTGCCGATCTGGCTCTCGAAGAGCGCGATCGCGGTGCGGCGGGTGAGCGCGCGTCCTTCGGCGATCGGCGCATCGAGCGGCGCGGGATCACCCCCATCGGGGATCGCGCGCACGGCGTCGAGAAAGGCTGCATCGAGGCTCGCGGCGGGATCGGCGGACATGGGCCCGCTACTTACCCACCCACATCACAAAAAACGAGGACGATCAGGCGGCGCGCGAGAGCTTCGGGGCGAGCGTCGCGCCTTGGGCGCGGGACGCAGCGAGCGCCAAGCCGGAGAAGGTGAGGCGGCAGCGCTCGGCATCGACCAGGCCGCGCGAGGCGAGCGTCAGTAGGTGCTGGCGCACGACGTCGGGGGTGCACCCGGCGCGCTCGGCGATCCGGATCGCCGTCGCGGGCGTGGTCTCGGACCCCAAGCGGAACAGCACGTCGAGGGTGAGCAGCGCGGTGGCGGAGAAAGAGGTGGAGAGAGGGGTGGAGGGGATGGAGGAGGGAGTGGAGCGGACGTCGTTCATGAACTGGACCGTACGTTCAGAGCTGAACAGAAATCCAGTTTCTGGCATACGATTTCTGAATGGTCAGTCGAATCGAGTAGTTGGCGAGCATCCCGCGCGCTGGTTCGACCCTGAAGAAAGCCCCTCGATCGTCCGATGGACCACGTCGCCGACCGGTGAAGACGCATTGCCCACCGAGACACCC
>CAYZQM010000057.1:10165-29392 GCA_964480175.1 uncultured Sandaracinaceae bacterium | reverse complement strand
GTGCTCGCGGGCTGTGCGTCGCCGCCCGCGCCGGACGACACCTTGGGCGCCGATGCGCCCGCGCTCGACACCGCGGGGCTCGATGCGCCGCCCATCGACGCGCCGGCTTCTGGCGCGTTGCTGCGTGACCGCTATCCCGGCGACGACGGGCTCGGAGGTGATCCCGCGGTGCTCTTCTTCGACGACTTCGAGGCGGGGTGGGGCCGCTGGGATGCGCCCGCCGCCGACACCGCGCATCTCTTCATCGAGCGCGGCGCCGAGGCGCATTCGGGCGAGCGCTACCTCCGATCGACGGTCACCCACGCGCAGCTCTTGGAGGACGAGTACATCTCGTCGTCGCCCCGCGTGCGCTTCGGGCGCCGCGTGCCCGAGATGTACTTCCGGCTATACGCGCGCTTCGTCGGCGTCTCGCCGAATCCCCACCACTGGATTCGCCCCGCCGCAGGCACCGAGGCCTTCGGATCGAGCGGCCTCGCCAACACCGTGCCTGACGGCGATGAAGGCTTCTGGTTCGACTTCGACGCGAACCTCGACGACACCTTCCAGTTCTACGCGTACTGGTACCGAATGCGCTCGGGGCGCTGCAACGATGGCACCGCGGTGCCCGGCTGCGCCGGCGATCAGGGCACGACCTACTACTACGGCAACGTCTTTGCGCCGCCCGATCAGGGCGATGGCTTTGCGCGCGACACCTGGACGTGCGTGGAGATCGGCGCGAGGGCGAACACGGTGGGCAGCAGCGACGGCGCGCTGATGGCGTGGATCGACGACGTCCCAGTGGGCGAGTTCTCGCCGGGCACCCCGATCGGCACCTGGCTTCGATCGACGTTCCACCCCGGCGGCTGCTCGTTCAGCGCGTGCACCGAGCCCGTCCCCTTCGAAGGCTTCGACTTCCGGAGCTCGGACGACGTGCTGTTCAAGGAGATCTTCCTCGACGCCTACTACGAGCGCGGCAGCTGGGAGCGAACGCGCGACGAGCTCGAAGCACGCGGGCTCACCGTGGACGACGCCTCCACGATCCTCTACGACGACATCGTGGTCGCCACGGAGCGCATCGGCTGCCGTCGATGAGCCGCTGGCTTGAACACGACGCACGCTGATACGATCGTCGGATGTCGCCGTGGGACTCGGTGCCTCGACTCGTCGTTGCTGCCCTCGTCGGGGCGATGCTCCTGCCGGTGAACGGCGCGCAGGCCCAGACGTGCAGCTGCGGCGTGTGTCCTTCTGAGGGCGTGCCCTTCCCCGGTCTGGAGCGGGTGTTCGAGGACGCGCGCATCTTCGTGCGGCTCGACCGCTTCGACCCGCTCACCGTCGCGCTCGTCGATCCCGAAGGTGTCCCCGTCGCGTTCTCGCTCGAGCCTGCGGGCGACAGCAACGGCACCGCCCACTGGATCACGCCAGCCGCTCCGCTGCGCCCTGGCATGCACACCCTCAGCGCGATGTCGCGCGGAGGGGGCGCTTCGTGGGAGACGGAGTTCACGGTTCTCACCGGCACATCCAACGTCCCGCCGACTCTCGCGTCCGTCTCGATCCTGGCCGATACAGGCACACCCTACTGCGAGCCCCTCGCCGGGGTCGCCCTGGAGTGGCGGGCGGCGTCAGGCTCGGGCCCCCTCGTTCTCGAGGTCGAGGTGTGGCGCGACGGTGTCTTGCTCGGCCGCGCGTTCCCGGCGTGGAACACCGTCAACACCGAAACAGAGCTCGGCTCATCCGCAGCGTCCGAGTGCTTCGGCAGCGCGACCGTGCCGGGCATCGAGCCAGGCGACCGGCTGCTGCTCCGCGCCCGACTCTGGGACACGAGCGGACACGGGTCGAACGTGATCGAGGTCCCTGCGACGGCAGGCCCCGCTCGCGTCGCGCCCGACTGCACGAGGACGTGCGCCGCGTCAGCCGGAGCCCCGCGCGGCGCGGGGTGGCTGAGCGCGATTCCCATCCTGGGTGTCCTCGGACTCGCCTCGCGACGGTTCCGCCCGTGAGTGATGTGCTCGACCACACGGCAGGCCGGACCGTTGCCCACCGCAGCCCCTTCGAGCACCTGATCGTCCCGAACCGGCGCGAGCACCCGGTGCACTTGGCCGCTCGCTGGGTTCGACCGTTCTACATGACCGCGCCCGAACACCCTTCGTTCGGCGAGCGCTACCGCGCTCAACGCGTAGAGGCGACGTCTGCGCTCGCCGGTGAGCTGCTGTCGTACTTCGACTGGCGGCCCAAGGCCGTAGGCGCCTACCTCGTCGCGATCGAGCGGCACGAGTCGCAGCGCGAGCTCGTGGGCCGCCTCCTGCTCCGCAGTGACGTCTGCTGCTGCGGCGATGCGTTCTGCCTCGCGCTCGCTCGCCTGGGAGGCGAGGAGTCCGCCCGGGTCTTGCGCGACTACCTCGACCACTACCTCTCGCGGCCCGATCTGGCGTTCGACCAAGCCGCGGCGCTCGCCGCGCTCACCAGCCTCGACGCGCGCGAGGGATCTCTACACGCGCGCGACTACGAAGCACGATGGTCGCACTACGCCGCGAGCAGGCCGTCGCCGCTCCCCGCCTCGCACCTCGCGGATGTCTGCACGCGCTTGGAGACGTCGCTACGCGCCCTCGAGGCCCTAGGCAGCTAGGACGTCGACCCGACACGGGAAAGAACAGATCGGTGCGTACGGCCCGCTCGAATGTCCCGCCGCCAGTCGACACTCATCGGCGAAACGCCGCATCTCGCCGAGACCGTAGCGCCCCTCGGTCGAGCGGGTGGCAACCCGTCGATCGCGCGGTGGGCCTGGGGTAGGGTGCTGACGATGCAGGCGAGCGTACGTTTCTCGATCGCGAAACAGCGCGTCGCGATTGCTGAGCCGGTTCGGGTCAGCGTCCGCGTGTCCAACGCAGGAACGGAGCCGCTACTCGTACAGCCTGCACCCATCGAGGTGCGCTTCTTCGTGGATGGAACGGAGGCCGACTGGCGGCAGCACGCTGCCGCCGCGCCCATGACAACGACGTTGCGCCCCGGGCACGATTTCGAGTTCGTCGAAGAGCACGAGCTCAGCGTCGCGCCGTCCGCGATGAGCGGTCTGGTCGTGCTCGCGCTTCGGGTCGAGGTGGTGCTCGTCCTCGGCGGTGTGCCCGAGAGGTTCACGAGCGGCGACCTCGAAGTCGAACTCGATGCGCGCGGCGCCCGACCCTTGTCGACACCTGCCGGCGTCGCATCGCGGTACATCATCGGCGGCACGCACGTGTTCTACGTCTCAGGTGCGGCTCGGGCGCGCGAGCCGCGCGTGACGACTGTGACGCAGGACGTGATGGGTGCGCGCGTACTCGACGCGCACTACCTCGTGGACAGCAAGCGTGTGTATCGAGACGGCCGACTTCGACGCGGCGTGAGCCCGGTCGGCTTCCGCGTCCTCAACTCCATCTTCGCCGGCAACCCGCACGTCATCCTCTCGTCGTACGGTGATGCGAAGGTCGATGACCCGGCGACCTTCGAGGTGCTCGACGCGGCAGAGCACTACTGGATGGCGCAGCGACCTGGTGGCGGCTACCGCGCGGGCTTCGGCCGCGACCAGCGCTTCGTGTACTACTTCGACGAGAGCACGAGCAGCACGGCCGCGATCCGGATGAAGGCGTGCAAGCGCCCCGCGACATTCGTAGTCCTCGACCACCTCTTCGCCCGCGACGACGAGCACGTCTATCGCGAGAGTACTCGGATCAAAGGTGCGGACCCGCGCAGCTTCCGAGTGCTCAATCGCATGTACGCGCGCGACGCCCGTCGCGCGTATTTCGCCACGGACCGTCTGGATGGCATCGATCTGGACAGCTTCGAGGTCGCACCCGATCCACATACGGGCGAGCCGCGCGACTCGGAGTGGGCGCGCGACGCGGGCGGCTACCTGCACTTTCGCGACCGCGCCACGGAGGCGAGCTATCGGCTCGCGTGCGATGAGGCCGCCCGCCGTCGTGCTGCGCCCCGACGGCTGTGACGAAGCCGCACCCGCCTCAGACAGTTCGACCTGGGCCTGATGTACGCGCCGCTACGTCTCGGCGACGCTACCCGAGGTGCGGTTCGGGTGGTTCGCTCGGCTCGAAGAGCAGCACGCGCACCTCGGGCAGCGACTCGAAGGCGCGCACGATGAGCGGGCGCACGTCCCTCCAGTCGAGGCCACCGAGTCCGCAGCCGAGCGGTGGGATCGCGATCGAGCGCAGGCCCAGTCGCTCGACGTCGGGGACGAGCGCGTCGAGGCCGGCTTCGATGTCTTCGATGCGGCTGCGCTCGCGCCAGTGGCGCTTGGTCGGGAAGTTGACGATGAAGCGGGGCGACGACGTCGCCTGCGTCGGGACGATGAGCATGCGGCCGGGGACGACCTCACCCGCTTTGCACGCGGCACGGTAGCGCGCGTAGTTGGCGGGGAACGCGCGCTTGAACTGCGCCGCGATCCCTCTCCCCATCACGCCCACGCAGTTCACGGCGTTCACGAGCGCCTCGGCGTCCGCAGTGAGGAGATCTCCGTGTGCCGACTCGATCATCGCCCTGACTTCCCTACCACGCTCGCTCTCCGAGATGGCACACCGCTGAGTGTCCGTCGGTCCGGATTCGCCGACCGCGCTCCCTCGGGGATCTCAGACGAACAACGATCTCGGTAGCACTCCTGCTACTGAAACGTTGATTTCTGCGATTGGGCGGCGGGGGAGGCTCTTCGATCGATAAGCGGTATCGATCAGGCGGGTCGCCGGGGCGCGGAAAGGCTGAGGTCGTCGCTTCCGCGGCGCTCGAGGCTCCCGAATCGCCAACCTCGTCGATCGTGCGCGCTCCGAGGGCGCAGAGACGAGAACCGTGCGTCCTGCGCGGGTGGTGACATCGGCAGGCCCGCGTTGGGCTGCGCGCCGACCTGCTTCCGGCCCCTCGAAAGAAAAATGCGCAACGCACCTCGGGGACGCGCCGAGGAGGGGGCCGTGCGTGCGGCGGAAGGTCCGCCGGACGCGCGATGAACCCTCTCCGACAGATGATCCCATGACCTCTTCCAACGACATCGCCACGTTCCTTCCCACCATCACCGGCAACATCCGCATCTCCGCGCGGCGCTGCATGCCGCTCGCGCTGCGCCTGTCGCAGTGCGCTCCTTCCGACCTCTCGAGTGCGCAGCGCGAGCGCCTCCAGACGGTGATCGATCGCGCGGAGGAGGTGGATGACGTGCTCACGCAGCGCGAGCGCGGATCGGGCGCCGTCGTGCGCGAGCCGCGTCAGCGCGCGAGCGTCGCGTTCGCGTTGCTGCACCAGCGCTTGGTCGCGATGGCGTCGCTGCCCGAGGGCATGGGACCCGAGGGGCCCGAGGCGCAGCGCCTGGTCGCGTCGTTCTTCCCGGACGGCGTCTCTTTCACCCAGCTCGTCGCCGTCGAGGCGTGGCAGCACGGCAGCCGCCTGATGCAGCGCATCGCCGAAGAGGGCGCGCGCGAACGCATCGACGCGCTCGCGGGGCCGGTCTTCTTGCGCCACGTCGAGCAGGCGCTCGATGGGCTCGGTGAGGCCATCGGCGTCCGCGGCGTGCACGTCGCGCCGGTCAATCCGCGCGCGCTGTCGGAGGCGGTCTCCCGCTTCTCCTTCGCCGTCGGCGCCTACGGGCGCGCGCTCGCCGTCGATCTCGTCGAAGACGACGAGGCGAGCGTCACCCGGGTGTTCGCAGCCACCGCGCCGATCGGCGAGCTGCGCAGCGTGCGCGGCTCCGGCGATGGCGAAGACGACGTCGACGACACCGACCCGAGCGACGACGACACTGACCCGAGCGACGACACCGACCCGAGCGACGACACCGACCCGAACGACGACGCTCCGACCCCAGATCCGTCGGGTCCCTTCATCAGCTGAAGGCCGCGCCGTCGAACGACGGCACGCCGACGCAACGACACACGCGAGGCCCGCCGCTCCGATGGACGGCGGGCCGCCGCGTCAGCACGACTCATTTCCGGTCGCGCAGCGATCGGAGGCGGCGCGCCGAGGAGAGTCCCCGTGAACCTCCTCGATGCCCTGCACGACGTTCGAGCGTCGGGCGATCTCCGCGTCGAGTGCGTCCTCGTGGTCGTAGTACCAGGAGAGCGCCGCATGGATCTGACCCAGGGTCAGGTCGCGATGCTGAAAGTGGATCTCCTCCGGGCTCCAGCCGTGGGCGAGCTTCTCGAGGACGACCTCCACCACCTTGACGTTGGTGGCGCCAATCCACGCGACACCTTCGTCATCCACGTGGATGTGGGAGGTGGGATTGGCCTTCGCGGCACTGGCGCTCATGACGGATCAGCGTGCGCGAGTGGCCACCGCGCGTCCAGTGCTCACCCACCATGGGGATGGACGGCGGGCGTGTCGTGGTCGAGCATCGCGGCTCGCATGGCTGCGCTGCCTCCTGCGATGTTGTCGAGCCCGGGGGTCACGCCCGCGACGGCGTTCGCTTGGTCGTCGTCGCTCGATGACGCGGCTGCGCCTCTGCCCATCGCGGGCGCCGATCGCGCGGCGGCGCTGGCGCATCTGTCGGCGGTGCGGCGCTACCTCGACGTCGAGCGGCCCGAGCACCTGCGCTACAAGAAGCAGCCGGTGAACGGCGCGATGCAGACGTTCTGCAACGTGTACGCGTACGACGCGCTGTCGCTGTCGGGCGCGTACATCGCGCTCGTGTGGTGGACCCAGCGAGCGCGCAACGCGCTGAGGCGGGGCGAGGCGGTGGCCGCGAGCACCAAAGAGCGGACGGTGACTGCGCTGAAAGCCAACGCGCTGCACGACTGGTTCGTGGTGCACGCGGTCGACTTCGGCTGGCGACGCGTCGAGCGCATCGTGGACGCGCAGGCGCACGCGGACGATGGCGAGCTCGTCGTCATCACCGCGCGCGGCGCAAAGAACCCCGAGGGAAAGCGCGGACCGGGGCACATCGCGTGGGTGGTGGAGGCGCTCGAGGCGACCGCATCGTCCGACGAGTCGAGGTTCGTGCCCACGATCAGCCAAGCCGGGAGCAACAACCTCGCGCAGAGCACCGCGCAGGGGCGCTGGTGGACCAAGAGGCGCTACGACGACTTCGCGTTCTGGGCCCATCTGGGCCCGCGGCGCTGATCCGATCGTCGGCGCATCGAAGCGCGAAGAGAGCGCGCCTGCCCGCTTCTCGATCGCGTTGAGGCGAGCGGCGAGTGTTCGTCCTGCGACACGACGATTTGGTGCCGACCTCGAAGGGAGGCTGTGTAGGCTCGTGGAGCGATGCCTGCGTCCTCCTTCTCTCCCGCCGCCTCCTTCTCCCGCGCCGCCGTGGTCGCGCTCCTCGTCGCCATCGTCTCGCACGCCGATCCCCGCCCCGCGCGGCCGCCGGCGACGACGCTCACTGCGCTCTCGTGGGAAGACCGCATCCCCCTCGAGCGGGCGATCGCCGAGGGGATGGCGCGCTACCGTCCTTTTAGCGACGAGCGCGGAGTTCATCTCTTGCACGCGAGCATCGACGGTGGCGGTGCGCACCTGCCCGGGCTCACCATCGGGCTCACGTCCGTGTCCCGCGGCACGGTGCGACAGGCGGTGGATGGGAATGCCGCCACCACCGTCGTCGGGCACGAAGTGCGAACGGCGCGAGGCGCGGGGATCACCGAGTGGTGGCGTGCGCTGCCGAGCGGCCTCGAGCATGGCGTGACGCTGGACGAGCGGCCGCTGGGTGAGGGACCGCTCACGCTCACGATGGATGCAGGCGACGACGTCGAGCTCGCGCTCGTCGACGGAGCCGTCGCGGTGTCGCGACGAGGACGCGTGCTCGCACGCTATGGGCAGCTCTTCGTGTTCGATGCCGACGGCGCGCGGGTGCCGGCGCGGCTCGCCGTGGCGGAGCACATCGAGATCCACGTCGACGATCGCGACGCGCGCTACCCGCTGGTGGTCGATCCGCTGATCGTCACCACCGAGGCGGAGCTGGTCGCCGCCGACGGCGCAGCAGGCGACGCGTTCGGCGCGGCCGTCGCGATCTCCGGCGACGGGACCCGGGTGCTCGTCGGCGCGGACGAGCACGAGGCTGAGCGCGGCGCGGCGTACGTCTTCGTGCGCACGCCGACGGGCTGGGTGCAGGAGGCGGAGCTCGTCGCCAGCGATCGCGCCGTCGCGGACGCGTTCGGCTACTCCGTGGCGCTGTCGCGAGATGGAACCCGGGCGCTGATCGGTGCCGTCCAAGACGATGACGGCGCGAACGGCGCGGGCAGCGCGTACGTGTTCGTGCGCGTGGGCTCGACGTGGACGCAGCAGGCCAAGCTCACCTCCTCGACGCCGAGCGTGAGCGCGCGCTTCGGGCAGTCGGTCGCGCTCAGCCGCGACGGCTACCAAGCTGTGGTCGGCGCCACCATCGGGGACGTCGCGCACGTCTTCGGGTGGGATGGCGACAGCTGGAGCGAGCGCGCGCGCCTCGCGCCCGATCCCGCCCTCGAGGTCGGCGGCACCACCCAGTTCGGCAACGCCGTGGCCATCTCGAACGACGGTGACGTGGTGCTCATCGGCGCGCGCTACGACGACGAGCGCGGGGACAACGCGGGCGCCGCCTACGTGTTCACCCGCGGCATGACGGGCGTGTGGAGCCAGGTGAAGATCACCGCCGGCACGAGCGCAGTGGTAGGCGGCGAGCTCGGCTGGTCGCTCGCGCTCGCGGCCGACGGGGAGAGCGCGCTCATCGGCGCGCGAGGGGACGACAGCGCGTACGTGTTCCGGCTCAGCGGGGGAACGTGGGTGCGTGAGAGTCGGGTGACGCCGCCTGCGTCGGTGACGGGTAGCTTCGCGCAGTCGCTCGCGCTCTCGGAGGGCGGCACCCGCGCGCTCATCGGCGCGCCTGGCGTCGCATCGAGTCACGCGGTGGTCTTCGCGCGCCGTGCCCCCGGCGAGTGGACGTTCGAGCGAGCCATCGCGGTCAGCGGTGGGTGGCGCTACGGCAGCAGCGTCGCGCTCAGCACCGACGGCGTCACGGCGGCGGTCGGTGCGCCCGGAGGCTCGTCGCTCAACGGCCGCGTCGACGTCCTCGGCGTCGGACGCCTGGGCGTCGCGTGCGGTGACGACAGCGGGTGCGACAGCGGCTTCTGCGTCGACGGCGTGTGCTGCGACAGCGCCTGCGGAGCGAGCGCCTCGGACTGCCAGGTCTGCGCGGCGGCGCTCGGAGCGGCGGCGGACGGTGTCTGCACCATCGCTTCGCCAGGCATCGTGTGCCGGGCATCGGCGGGTGCGTGCGACGTGGAAGAGGTCTGCAACGGTGTGAGCGGTCAGTGTCCCAGCGACGCGCGGCTGCCGGCGGACGTGGTGTGTCGAGGGAGCGCGGGCGCCTGCGACGTCGCGGAGTCGTGCGATGGAGTCGGGGCCACCTGTCCCGCCGATCAGGTCGCCGCGGCAGACACGGTGTGTCGCGCGACGGGTGGACTGTGCGACGTGGACGAGCGCTGTGATGGTGTCGCGAGCGTGTGTCCCGACGACATCCTGCTGGGCGCGGAGACGACGTGTCGCGCGTCGATGGGACCCTGCGACGTCGCCGAGGTCTGCACCGGCACGACGGCGGCGTGTCCCGACGAGCGCTACGCCCCGGCCGGGATGGTGTGCGCACCGAGCAGCGGTGCTGTGTGTGACGCGCCCGACCTCTGCACCGGTACCAGCGCGGACTGCATGCCCACGTTCCTCGCGGGCGTCGAGTGCCGTGCGTCGATGGGCGCGTGTGATCTCGCGGAGCTGTGCACCGGTGCCTCCGACGCGTGCCCCCCCGATCAGGTCGCGTCGGCGGGCTCGGTGTGTCGCGCCTCGATCGAGCCGAGGTGCGATCCCCTCGAGGCGTGCGATGGCCTGGCCGCCTCTTGTCCTGCAGACGAGAACGACTGTGCGGCGGCGGACGCGTCGTTGGGTGACGCCGGTCCGGCCCTCGACGCGGGCGCGCCGCCTGCGCCGGCCGAGGGGTGCAGCTGTCGCGCAGGCTCCGCGCGCACGCCGCGGCTCGTCGCGCTGGGCCTCGCGCTCGCGCTGGCCGTCGCGCGCCGCCGCCGACGCTGAAGCCCCGAACCTCGAACGCCATCGCGGTGCAGATGATGCGGCTGCACGGCCGACCGGGTCGCGTTCGCTGCGTGTGTGCTGGCGCCGGTGCCGTGCTGCGGGCCCTGCTTCGTCGTCGGGATCCCGGTCGGAGCGTGGGGCTCGTATGGGCTCCGCGATCCTGCGGTGCAGGCTGCGTTCGAGCGCGGCGCGCCGACGTGATCGAACGGCTCGAGCGTCAGCTGCGGGTCTCGAGCTGCTCGAGCATCGCCGCGAGCGCTTCGTCTTCTGTGTCTGCGGTGTGCTCGAGGACGACGCGGAGCTTTGGCGCCGCGACGCCCTCGGTGATCTCCGCGAGACGTTGGCGATCGTCGTCCGAGAGCGACGTGCCCAGCGCGATCGCGGCGCTGGCGCGCTCGATGGGCTGCGCCGATCCGTCCTCGACGACGCGGAAGAGATCGTCCTTCGACGGCGCCTGATCGCGCAGGCCCGCGGCGTCCGGGCGACGCAGGTGGGCGACCCAGTCGCGCAGCGAGCGCTCGCCGCGATCGCTGAGCCAGAGCGGCGGGCTCGCGGGAGCGCGTTCCGTCGCGACCGCGTCGATCGTCTCGAGCAGGGCGGACGCGTCCGCGCTTTGCATCGTCAAGGTCATCGTGCGTCCGTCGCGCAGCCGCAGCTCGACGCCGCTGGGGTGCGCGCTGCCGCGTGGCTGGAGGAGACCTGCTTGGTCGACGTCGGCGAATGCGATGAACCGGTGGCTGCGCCACCAGCGCAGATGGAGACCGTCGGAGCCGAGCGTGATGCGCCGCGTGGGCGAGAGCAGGCGGTAGCCGGCGAAGATCGCACCGGCGAGCCCGGCGAGCAGGCTCAGCACGATGAGCACGACGGCAGGCAGGCGAACGTCGGGGGCGAGCAGACTCAGCGCCTCGACCAGGTGTTCTTCGATCAGGCGATCGGCGAACGCGAGGACCCGACGGCCCGCGACGATCACCGTCGTGAAGACCATCGCGGCGCTGACGAGGAATGCGCGACGGCCGGCGCGGGGATCGCGCGCCCAGTACGTCGTGGTTTGGTGCTTGCCGCGAATCCGTCGAACGAGGTCGCGCCCCAGGGCGCGATCCGCGACCTCGAGCCGCACCACGCGCCGACGAAGGACGAGCCGGACCTCGTACACGCCGTCGGTCGCTTCGACGAGCTCGACCCGATCGACTTGCGACCGGAACACGCGCCGCTCGCGGCCAGAGGCCGACTCGATGACGACCGCTCGCGGTTCGATCGCGATGGTCGCGGGGATGCGCCGCAACAGCAGGCCACGCATCGCCGCAGCACCGAGCAGCGCCGCGCCGCCGCCCGCTGCGATGAACGCGACGAGCACTCGGTTCTCACCCGCGACGAACACGGACCCGAGCACGAGCGCTGCGAGGAGCACCAGCAGCGAGGCGATCCGGCGCCAGTCGGGTGCCACCTCGACGACGGTGGCCTGATCGTGGCTCGTCGTGCTCGCCATCGCGTATGAGGATAGCGGAGCGCCGAGCCCGCCGGTGGTTCGCAAGTCGATGGCGCCCATGCCGCGTTCTTGGGTAGTCGCCGGCGAGGGGACTCAGCGCGTGTTCGCCTCGAGTGGCTCGAGCATCGAGGCCAGCGCTTCGTCGTCTTCGTCGAGTGTGTGCTCGAGGACGACGCGGAGCTTTGGCGCCGCGACGCCCTCGGTGATCTCGGCGAGGCGTCGCCGATCGTCGTCGGAGAGCGTGCGGCCGAGCGCGATGGCGGCGCTCGCGCGATCGATGGGCTGCGCCGAGCCGTCCTCGACGACGCGGAAGAGATCGGTCTTCGACGGCGCTTGATCGCGCAGGCCCGCGGCGTCGGGGCGGCGCAGGTGCGCGACCCAGTCGCGCAGCGAGCGTTCTCCTCGATCGCTGAGCCAAAGCGGCGGGCTCGCCGGAGCTCGCGCAGCCGTCGCGGTCGACAGGGCGCTGGCGAGCGCTCGGGCCGTGGTGGCGCTCGGGACCGCGATGCGGATTCGCTCGCCCGAGTGAAGGCCGATGGTGACCCCATGTTGGATCGCGCCGACGCGCTGCTCGAGGATCGACACGAACTGGACGTTCGCGTGGGGTACGTGCCGGCTCCTGCCCAGCCAGCGCAGCTCGAGTCCGTCGGCGCCGACCGTGATCCGCCGCGCTGGCCAGAGCACCGTGACGGGCCATGCGAAGAGGGTCGCGACGCTGAGCGGGATCGCGACCGTGCTGAGCGCAATGGCGACGACGAAGTGAACCACGCCCATCGCCCACATCGCCGGGTAGGAGTTGGCCAGCGGCGACATCGTCCAGAACGTCGAGCTGCCCCGCTGCAGCCGAAGCCGCGCGATGAGGTCGCGTGCGCGTGCGCGGTCGCGTACCTCGAGGCGCACCGTGCGCCAGCGACGGACCAGTGAGACCCGCGTCGGACGATCAGTCCGCCCGATCTCGATGCGATCGATGTGATCCCGTCGTAGTCGGCGAGACCGTCCGGTCCCCTTCAGCACGACGGCGTCTCCATCCAGCGAGAGCTCGACCGCCCGTCGGATCGGCAGCGGGCTCCACCAGGTGATCGCACCCGCGACGGCGACGAGCATCGTGAGCATGGAGAGCGCCAGTGGTCGGCTCTCGGGCGACGCGGTGACGAGCGGCGGCGTCAGGATGAGAAGCCCCGCCAGCAGGATGCCGAGGCCCAACTTTCGATCGGGCGCGACCTCGACGACGTCGTCTCGATCTGCGTCCGGGGCGCTCGCCATCGCGAGGGAGTGTACGGCTGCGCGCGTCGTCTCGCCTCTGACAGCGTCAGCGGACTGAAGTCCATCGAAAGGACGGCCGCGCTCGGGATCGGTTACTCATGGGGCTCACCCAGGAGGACGAATGGCCAGCAGCAAGCGACGGAAGCCCGCGAGACCTCAGCCCCGCACCACGCGCGCGACGCCGTGGCACGAGGACCCCGCGAAGATCGAGGAGCTCACGTCGCGTCTCTTGGGATCCGTCTCCGATGGCGCGGGCAACGCGAGGAACGCGAAGCTGTTCCCGGGTGGGATCACCCACCTCAAGCTCGACCTCGCGGCGGGCTCGGACGGGCTTCGTTTCGGCGTCGACATCGGCGGGCCGCCTGTCGCCCCGGCGCCCAACACCGCCCGGACCGCGGACCGGGCCAAGGACGACAAGCAGCTCACGCCGACCGCGTCGTGGTGGTTTCGTGTCGGAACGAACGACCCCTTCATGAAGGTGGTCTCACTCGGCGGATACGCGTTGATCACGAAGCAGCCGCCAGCGTTCGGGTGGTCGCTGCACAACGAGCACTGGGTGATCGACAAGACGATCGGCGCGACGGGGCAGCCCGACCTCAAGGACATCATCGCGGGCAACACCCTCGATGTGAGCATCCACTTCTACACCCACGGGCTTCCGTCGAACGATCTCACCGATGAGGCCGAGGTGCTCGCGGATGCCGACTACTGGCGCTACCAAGGCAAGGCCAAAGGCGAGCTCTCGAGCGGTGACTGGGCGCCGGTGCCCACCAACGGTCCGCCGTCGGGCACCGGCCTCCGCTACTACTTCGACGAAGGGGGGGAGGACACCAAGCGCGCGCGGATACTCTTCGAGCTCGCGAGCAACCGGAAGAACTTCGCGCGGGTCACTTGGATTACGGAGGCCACGTACGACGCGTACTCCGGCGACCTCACGCTTCCCGCGGCTACCATTCCGACCGATTGGTCCAACCTGAAGTACTACCAGTTCGTGACGAACTACTGATTCGTCTACGGCGTGACGCTTCGCGCGAGGCGCAGCCCGACCACCGAGAAGCGCTGGTCGGGCTTCGCCGCGAAGCGCCCCGCGCAGCGCGCGAAGGTGACCGCGCTGGTCCACGCGCCGCCCCGGATCGCGCGCAGCGCGTCGTCGTCCGTGCAGGCCTCGACGAGCGCGACGCCGTCACGCACCGCGGGCCCGCTCGCGGTCCACTCCTCGAGGCACCAGTCGCGCACGTTGCCCGCCATCCCGCGGACGCCGTAAGGGCTCTCGTCGATCGGGTACGCCGACACGGAGCAGCGCTTCGGGCTCGCCGCGGTCGATCCGAGGATGTTCGCCCAGGTCGCCTCGGCCTGCGCGCCCCAGGGGAACACGCGGCGATCGACGCCGCGCGCCGCCTTCTCCCACTCGAGCTCGCTCGGCAGACGCCACGGGTGATCGGTCTGGATGGACCACCACGCCGCGTAGGCGCGCGCCGCGTACCAGTCGATCGACGCGATCGGGCTGTCGGGCGCGGGGACCTCTCCGTGCTCGTCGGGCAGCAGCCGAAAGCGTCCCGCCTCGCGTGCGACGGCGGGGCTCGCGGCGACGTTCGCGGCGCGCGCCGTCTCCGGTGCGAGCTGCCACGCTTCGGCCTCTCGTCCCGCGCGGGCGAGGTCGTCGAGGAACGCGAGGTACTGCGCGCAGGTGACCGGGTCGCGCTGGATCACGAAGCCCTCGATCCAGACCGCGCGCGACGGCAGCGGCTCGGCGGCCGCCTCGTCGTAGCCCACCCAGGTCATGCCCGCGGGCACGTAGATCTCGTCCTTCGAACCCGTCTCGTAGAGGAGCACGGGGGTGGGCTCCGCGTGCCCGGGGCGCGTCGATGGCCACGGGTGCCCGCGTCGGATCATCACGGGATAGCGCACGCGCGTGGCGCCGTGCGTCAGCGTGATCGCGTAGCTGCCTACCGGCAGCGTGGTCTCGATCGGCGTGCGGCCGAGATCGGTCGGCGGTCCCAAGCAGAGCCGGCGGTGAACCCGCTCGTAGCGCTGCACGGTGACGAGCGCGCCCTCGGGATCGGAGCGCAGCACGAGCGGCTCGGCGCCGCGCAAGAGCGCCGCGTGCTCCCCGCGATCGTGCTGCCGCAAGAGCAGCTCGCCGTGGGCGGCGCCGATGTGATCGCCCCGCTCCTCCGCAGCGACGAGGCGCGCCGCGTAGATGGCGGCGAGCGCCGCGTGCGCGGGCGCGTGATCGGGCGCGTGCTCCAGCGCTTGGCGCAGCGACTCGATGCGCCGCGTCTCGGCGATTGCGATGTCTCTGTCGAGCGACGCCGTCGCGTCTTCGAGCGCCCACAGGGGGTGCTTCTGCTCGGCGGGAACGGGCTCGGTGAGCGTGGCCGCCAGCGCCGCGGCCTCCGCGTGCATCCCGTCGCGCTCGCGCAAGAGCGTGCTCGTCTCGGCGGCCAAGGCCTCCGCCGCCGCGACGGCACGTTGCGCCTGCTGGCGCTTGAGCGATCCCTCGAGCCACTGACGAAGCGCGTGCGCGAACGCCTCGCCGTCGCGGGGACGCTCGCGCGGCGTCGCTCGCAGCGCAGCGCTCGCGAGCGCACGGAGCTCCGTGGGGCCGCGCTCGATCGGAGGCACGCGTCCCTGCGCGGCCGCGCCCCACATCGCGATGGCCTCGCCCTCGCGCGCCCGCTGTCCGTGGAGGATCTCGAAGAGCATGAGCCCGAGCGCGTAGACGTCGGCCGCGGGGCCCACGTCGCCTTCCCCGCGCGCCTGCTCGGGGGACATGTACGCCATCGTGCCGAGCACGTCGCCGACGCTCGTCATCGCCGTCTCGCCCGACGCGGGCGGCGGCGCGCGCTTGCGCCGACGCGCGGGCTTGCCCGTGGTGCGCGCGATGCCCCAGTCGAGCACCAGCACCTCGCCGAAGCGGCCGACCATGACGTTGCTGGGCTTCAGATCGCGATGCACCACGCCGCGGGCGTGGGCGTGGGCGACGATCTCGGCGACGCGCAGCAGCGTCTCGATGGCGCGGCGGAGCTGGGTGGCCTCGTCCAGCTCCGCCTTCGCCGCCGCCGTGATCTCGAGCAGCGTGCGTCCCGCGACCTCCTTCATCGCGAACCAAGGGCGACCATCGGGGAGGGTGCCGCCATCGAGGATCGGGACGATGCCCGGATGATCGAGCGAGGCGGTGACCTTCGCCTCGTTGAGGAAGCGCGCCCGCTCCTTCGGCGAGTCCACGTGCTCCCACGCGAGCAGCTTGGCGATCACGACGCGATCCATCACGCGATCGTGGATGCGATGGACCTCGCCCCAGCCGCCGCGCGCGACGCGTCCGAGGTCGGTGTAGCGATCGGGCAGCGCGATGGGCCGCGGAGGGCTGCTCTCGGGGGCGCCGCCCGTCACCGCGGTCGGGGCGCTCGATGCGCCGCGCCCGTCGCCATCTCGACTCCGTTCATGCATGTCGCCCGCGAGGGCGCCGATGGTACCATCGCGCCGTTGGGTCAGGTTCGAGACAGCGAAGGTCGGGTCTTCATCCTCGGGGAGCGAACACTGGTCGGCCGCTCGCGACGCTGCGCGATCCCCCTCACCGCGCCGCGGACCTCTGGCGAGCACTGCGTGCTCTTCTGGCACCGCGGCGCGTGGTGGGTGCGCGATCTGGGGAGCCGCAACGGCACGTTCGTGGATGGCGAGCGGCTCGCGACGGGGGAGCGCCGCAAGGTGGTCGTGCAGCGCGCGCTCCGCCTGGGCGGCCTCGATCGGCACGACACCGTCGAGCTGCGCTTGGTGGACGCTTCACGCCCCGCGCCCCGCGCGTTCGGCGCACGCGGGGTGAGGCGTGAGGGCAAGGGCGATCTCTTGGTGCTCCCGAACGGACACGCACCGGAGTGGACGGTCTTTCCGCGCGACGGGCGGTGGGTGGTCGAGCACGCGGGGGTGATCTCGCCGCTTCCGGACGATGGTCTCTTGGGCGCGGGGCCGAGCGCGTGGACGGTCGAGGTGCCGCCGCTCGACGAGATCGGCGTGGAGACGACCGTGCACGAGGTCACCGCGGCCACGCCGCTGCTGGCCTGCGCGCTCCGCTTCGCCGTGAGCGCGGACGAAGAGCACGTCGAGCTCACCGTCGTCGGCAAGGGGCGCACCGCGCGCCTGAAGCCGCGGGTCTTTCACTACCTGATGCTGACGCTCGCGCGTCGCCGCCTCGACGATCAGCGGCGCGGTGTGGTCGAGCCCGAGCAGGGATGGGTGTACGCCGACGAGCTCGCGCAGCAGCTCGCGTCCAGCAAGCCCAAGGTCAACCTCGACATCTGCCGAGCCCGGCAGCAGCTCGCCGCGGCGGGCTACCTCGGTGTCGGCGACATCTTCGAGCGCCGGGCGACGTCCAACCAGGTCCGCTTGGGCACCGGCAACGTCGAGGTCATCCGCACGGCCTGACCTCGGGGAGGCGATCGATCAGAGGCCGAGCTCCGTGGTGCGCGCGTTCGCGAAGATGCCGTAGGGGTCGAAGCGCTCGCGGTTGAGCCGGAACGCGTCGAACGTCGTCGCGCCGATGGCCGCGCGCATCGCCGCGGGCGAGAGCTCGCTGCGCTGCCCGAGGTGCGGTCGCCCATCGAACCCGTCGACGAGGACCTTCTCCATGCGCCGCAACATCTCCGCGATGTCGTCGGCGCTGCCGTTCGGCGAGCCGTGCTGGCGAAAGGCGCCGATCGGGATCGGCGTCTCGAAGGTCGTCGTCGCGCGATCGCGCTGCTGGGTGAGCAGGTGCTTGGAGGGCTGCTGGAAGCGGATGCCGATCGGTGAGATCGGGTGCAGTCGATCGCGATCCATCTCGCACAGCTCGCGGATCAGCGCGTCGGTCGCGCTCACCCACCGCGCTTGGGGGACGCCCGTCTCGCTCGAGGTCGCCGCGACCCAGTCGCCCACGCTCGAGCGGAAGACCTTGTAGCTCTTGCTCGTGAGCTCCTGCTTCGCGTCGTCCTCGAGGCGCTGGAAGGCGCACCAGTTGCCCATGCGAGGGCCGCGGCTGCCCAGCACAGAGAGGTGCAGCGCCGTCTCGATCGTGCTGCGGCCGTTGGCCTCCCACTTCGCGCGCGCGCTCCTGCTGCGGGCGTCGTCCCGATCCGGAGCCGCGCCACCTGCAGGCATCGGCACGATGCTGCGGGTCGTCACGAGCACCTGATGCGCCGCCGCGTGGTGCTCGCGCTTCACCGGAAGCGCGGTGAGCACCAGGTCGGTGTAGGGGTGCTGGGTGGGGTCCGGCATCGTGCCGTCCGCGATGGCCTGCTTGTAGGCGTGCCAGGCGAAGATGCAGCGCTTCTCCCGCAGCCAGAAGCGCGGGCGCACCTTCAGCACCAGACCCGTGACCACGCCGAGCGCGCCCAGCGACACCACGCTCTTGTAGAAGACGTCGTCGTCTTGGATCAGCTCGACGTCGAAGACGTCGTCTTCGAAGCGCGTGCGCTTGGTGATCCCGTTCGTGGGCTCGATGCGGAACGAGCGCACCCGCGGCGCGCCGGACGAGCGCACCACCGTCGTCAGATCGATCGAGAGGACGAAGTCGGCCAAGGGACCGCTGACCATCCCCGAGCCGTGCGTGCCGGTGGCGATCGCGCCGTAGATGCCCTGCGCGTCGTACGAGCCCAGGTTGCCCAGCGCGAGCGCGCGTCGATCGAGCCACTCGTTGAGATCCGCGATGGTCTGGTTCGCGGGCACCCACACGGGGCGGGTGCCGTCCGCGAAGACGTCGGTCGTGAACCAGTCGGCGCCTTGGGGATCGGCTTGCCAGTGGTCGCGATCGAGCCACACCGCGAACTGGCCCTCGACGGGCTGCGCGACGCTGGACGTCGCGTGCCCCGTGGAGAACGCGTGAAAGCGGCGCTGCGTGATCGACGGCGTGTTGCGCAGCAGCGTCACGAGCTCGGATCGCGAGCGCACCACGAGCTTGCGGCTCGGCATGCGCTGCGCGCCGAGCCAGTCGGTCCACACGAAGGTCTCCGGCACGAAGCCTCCTCGAGCTGATGCCGACGACCCGCTCGTCGACGGCGCCGAGCGTGCCCCCGACGTGCGTGCGATCGCAAGCGTCGCGATCCGATGCGCGCGGAGCGAGATCCGTCGCGCGCGGTCGGTGACCGTGGCGGACGGATGCACCAGGTGCTCCGATTCGCCTCGAGATGCGGCGACCAGTGAGGCGTCGATGGCGCGATCTCGGTGGCCCATGCGTTGCTCCCGTAGGTTGCCGTCGCTCGCCGGAGATCACGCCATGACCACCCCCATCCGTCTCCTCTCGTTGCTGGCCGCGCTCGTGCTCGGGCTCGTCGCGACCGACACCTCGACGACCGCCGCGCAGCCCTCGCTCGACACCTCGCTGCAGTGCATCGAGGAGGCCGGCAACCGCACGGCGCTGCTCACGTCCCAACACGATCGGCTCTGCGTGGGCGCGCCGACGCCGACCGGACCCGTCGACTGCTTCGTGCAGGCGCAGGGCATGTTCCTCACCGACG
>CAYZQM010000057.1:4559-10155 GCA_964480175.1 uncultured Sandaracinaceae bacterium | reverse complement strand
TGCCGCTGCTCGCCCGACCCCGCGCCCATCACCTGCTACCGCCGAGTTCGTTCGAGCACGATGCTCACCCAGGACGAGATCCTGGCGCTGTGCTCGCCGACGCTGGTTCGAGGTCTCGGCCCGAGCTGCCGCTGAACCCTGCGGCTCGCTCGGGCTCAGCGGCTCACTCGGCTCGGCGGCTCGCTCGGCTCAGTGGCTCACTCGGCTCGGCGGCTCACTCGGGCTCGGCGGCTCACTCGGGCTCCGCGGTGCAGCGTCCGTCGGTGCACGTCGGCGTGCCGGGAGCGGCGCAGTCGTAGACGCACCGCGGTCCGCCGCGCTCGTAGTCGGTGATCAGCTCCTCGGCGCGGGCCTCGACGAAGTCGACCTGATCGGCGCGGACCGCGACCCAGCAGCCGAGCGGGCAGTCGGCCGACGCGATGGCGCAGTCGGTGTCGACCTCGCACGCGTTCGAGGCCTCGACCGTCTCGCGGAACGCAGCCTGGATGTCGTCCTCAGTCGGGGCGCAGCCCGCGAGCGACGTCGCGAGCGTGAGCATGGAGAGAAGAAGGGTTCGATAGGACAAGCGCATCGCGCGAGCATAGCCCGAGGTCACGGCAAAACGCGCGCGCGGACCTCGCCGGTGAGCGGACCTTCGGCGGGGCCCTCCGAGCCGAACGTCACGTAGCGCAGCACCGGCGCGTCGGTCGGGTTGCGGAGCACGAGGCTCATGCGGCGATCGGCCGAACGCTCGAGGCCCTCCCGGGTGCAGTCGAGCTCCTCGCAGGTGTCGCGCACACCCATGGTGGGATACGGCGTGTCGAGCAGCGCGCTGACCTCGACCTCGGCGCCCGCGGGGATCTCGAGGGTGAAGTGGTGCGCGTCGTTGTAGGCGCAGAAGTCGAACCCCGAGATCAGGCGCGGGAAGACGTCCAGCGCGCGATCGACGCCGTCGATCGGGAGCGTCGCTGCGCCGCACGTCGCGCTGTCGGGCAGGGGCGCGAAGCGGACGCCGACGGCCTCGGAGGGGCGCGCCTCGATCACGATCGGCTGCGGCTCGTCGCCGAGGTTCACCAGCGGATCGGGGCTCGCCGAGCCAGGCTCGCAGCCGCAGCCCAGCCGGGCGCTGGGAGACTGCGCGCCCGCGAGCGGGATGGCGACGTGCCCGGCGGGGATCGTGATGTCGTAGAAGAGCGACTCGGGCGGGTGCACGCAGTCCCAGTTCTCGTACGTGCCGCCGCGCTCCGAGGGCGGGACGAGCTCGTTCTCTCCGAGCGGCCGCGCGTCCTCGCAGCGACCGTGCTCCGCGACGGGCACGCTGCGCGTCGTGATCACGAACGGCTGCGGCGTCTCGCTCACCCACCAGAGCGAGAGCGTGAGCTGCACCGGCACGGCCTCGTGGTTGCCGTAGTAGATGTCGTAGCGGGTCTCGCCGGGTGAGAAGAAGCCGCTCGCCGCGAAGCTGCGGCAGCGCTCGCCGCCGGGCGCGCAGCGATCGAAGAGGCCGGGCACGGGGGCCTCCGTGCCCTCCGTGCGGATCTCGACGCCGACGCCGGGCGGGATCTCGAGCGCGTAGTACGAGCGGACGCTCGTCCCGCCGCTCCAGCACGACGTGTCGGGCGGGGACGCCGCGGCGACTTCGTTCACCTCGACGCGCGCATCGAGGCCGAGGCGCGGCGCCGTCTCGCACGTCGAAGGATCCCCGTCGCCGAGCGGAGGGCCCGCGTCGCGCGGGAGCGGGGCGTCGGGGCGCGTCGCGTCCGCGGTGATGGCGCCGCCGTCGATGGGCGACGACGCGCTGTAGCAGCCGAGCGCGAAGCACGAGACGACGGACGGAAGAAGCGAGCTGAGCGGAAGGCGACGCGACATGGAACCCCGAAGGAAGAAGGTAGAGCCCAACCCCTATCGAACTCGACGGGCCCGCGCTCATCGTGGCGCGCGATGCGTGTCATCGATGGGATCGATGAAGGAAGCCCTCTCTCGATGCACGCTCCCCGCGCTCGCCCGGGCGAGCGAACGCTCAGCGGCCTTCGCGGATGATGCGGGGCATCGCGTGGTAGCGGACGTGGCGTCGGTCGCGACCGACGAGCTCGCCGTCCGCGTCGCGCACGGTGCGGGTGCGGTAGACCACGCGACCGATCTCGCCGTGGTCGAGCACCTCGCGCTCCCCGGACGGCAGGCGACGGGTCCGCTCGATGCGCTCGCGGATGGGGAACTCGTCCTCGACCTCCGCGCTGTAGGTCACCTCGTACGGCGTCGCCTCGGTCTCCAGCTCGACGATCACCCGATCGCCTTCCAAGCGCGCGTGCACGACGACGGCCTCTGGGTAGCTGTTGACGACGACGAGATCGCGCTGGCCTTCGGCGATCACCGCGTCCATCCCCGGACGCGCGTAGGGCGGCAGCCGGCTGTGCGAGTGCACGTCGCTGATGGTGAGCCCCCCGCGGTAGGCCGCGACGAAGAGGGTGGTGGCGACCTGGCAGATGCCGCCGCCGATGCCGGGGCGCAGCTCGCCCGCGATGATCTCCTCGGCCGCGCGATAGCCGCGGGCCTCGGTGCGCGGGCCCAACGCCTCGTCGAACGAGAGGCTGCGGCGCGGGCGGATGCTGGTGCCGTCGATCGCCTCGACCGCGAGGCGGAGGTTCGCGACGCGCGCTTCGTCGCTGGGGTCGAAGGGCGTCTCGTGACGACCGACGATGGAGGCCAAAGGGGCGGCCTCGGTGCTCTCGACCTCGCCGCGTTCGAGCTCGCCGCGTTCGAGCTCGCCGCTGTCGACCTCGCTGCTTTCGATCTCGCCGCGCACGGCGTCGAGGGCGCCCGTCGCGGGGGCCGGCCCGTCGTCGATGGCCGCGGCCACGGCGGGCGAAGCGACCGCGGGCGGCGTCGCCGGTGCGTGTGGGCTCGCGGCGACGAGCGCGTGCGCGGCGCGCGGGGAGGTGTCGTCGGTCGCGGCGCCCGCCATCTCGGCGCAGCCCGACAGCAGCCCGATCGCGATCGAGATCCGTGCGAGCCAGCCGAGGTGCGCGCGGAGCGGCAAGCGCCGAGGATAGCGCGCCAACGGCGCGAGGCCCATTTTCTGGCCCTCGTCTCGCCTGGGCGTCAGGCGCCGGGCGTCGCGGTGAGATCGACCGCGAACTCGACGCGGCGGTTGCGCTGGTGGCACGCGTCGTCGTCGGTGAAGCAGACCCGCTCGGTCTCGCCCGCGCCGCGCGCGTCGAGATCCTGCGAGACCCCGCGCCGCCGCAGCGCGCGCACCACCGCGTTCGCGCGGCGTTCGCTGAGCTCGAGGTTGTGTGCGTCGTCGCCGTTGGTGTCGGTGTGGCCGATGACGTGGACCCGCGCGATCTCCGGGTGCTCCTCACACACCCGCGCGATGGCGTCGAGCAGGTCGTTCGAGCCCTCGACGATCACGTCGCTGTCGTGCTGGAAGTACACGTTGCGCTCGATGAGGATGTGATCGCCTTCGAGGCGAGCGAGCACGCTGCGACGCGGGGTCGCGCCGCACGCGGCGAGGAACGCGATGACCGTGAGGAGGGGGATGAGCGTCAGGCGCATGCGCGAGCGGTTAGCACGCGCCATCGGGGTAGGCAGCGGGGCCCTGGGGCGGCAGCACCAGCGCGGCGCCGATCGCGCCCGTGGGTCGCTCGACGCGGACGCGCGCCGCGATCCCCTCCGGCGTCGTCGCGCCGCGCTCACGGTAGAGGGCGAGGAGCGCCGCCTCGTCGTAGTGCTTCCACACGTCGGCGGTCGCGAGCAGCAGCGCCTCGTCTGCGGCGACGGTGATCTCGTTGGTGTCGATGCCGAACCCATCGGCGATCCCGACCGCGCGCGAGAGCGTTCGGGCAGGACCGTTCGGCCACACGAGGAGGTGGTCGGTGGTGAGGCGCTCGCAGCGCGCGCGCGTGAGGCGCAGGACGCACGCGTCGCCGACGTGCGCGACGACGGCGCGCTCCTCGGTGAAGGCGACGCACGCCATCGTGCCGCCGGCGACGAACGCGGGCCCGAGCGCTGCGAGCGCCGCGGCGTGGGCGCGCTCGATCGGCTCGGTGGCGCGAGCACGCAGATCCGCTGCGCGTCCGTCCTGCATCGCGCGCTGCATCAGCAGCGTCAGCGCGTGACCTGCATGCTGACCGCCCGTGCCGCTGAGCACCGCCACGACGTCTCGCGTCCCACTCACCCAGTGCGCCGCCGACGAGGGTCGCGAGCGATCGGGATCCGCGTAGCTCGCGCAGCGGACGCGATCCTCGGCGCGGCGGTCCCGCTGCTCGCGCTGCGCTTCGAGTCGGTGGAGCTGCGCGAGGAAGTCGCTCGGCGTCGCCCTCGGCGGCGCCGGGAGACTCGGATCGCGGCGCTCCTCGAACGCTCTGCGGAGATCGTAGTAGCGGGCGACGTCCTCCAGGGTGGCGGGATCCGTGTCGAGCGGCGGACCCTCGGAGAACTCGTCGAAGCCCGCGCCGAGGAGGAGTCCGCCCCACGCCTCCGGCTCGCTCACGCCCGGCAGCTCCGCGACGCGCGTCGCGAGCGTGCACTCGGCGCCGCGCGACCAGAGGCGCGCGTTGCCGAGCACCAGCTCGACCGCCTCGCGGCTCGGGGGCTTCGTCAACCGGCGCCTCCACGGACCTTCGGGGCCTCGTGGAGACGCTGGCGACGACGCGGCTCAGTCACCGATCGCCAAGCCGAGCTTGTGGCGCAGCGCGAGGTAGGGCTCGCTGACGGCGTAGAGGTGAAGCTCGCGGAGGCGATCCTTCTGCGGGACGGCGGCCGCTTCTTCCGGGCTCGCGCGCACGACGGCGGTGGCGAGCTCGAGATCGTTCGCGAGCAAGAAGCCCACGCGATCCGCGGTGAGGTCGACCGCGGCGGTCCACTTCTTCAGGTCGAGCTCGGGGGCGGCGCTCAAGAGCTTCTGCACCAGGCTGCTCAGCGTCTCCTGCTGCGGGCCGGTGAGGTGCTTCTTGAACGCGGCCTGGTGCTCCGCGACCGACGCCGCGAGATCACCCGGCACCGGGAACTGCGGCACCGCGCTCTTGATCGCGGCGAGCAGCCACGCGCGCAGACCCGAGCCCGTGGGCACCAGGTGACGCAGGTAGAGCGCACCGCGGTAGTACGCGAGGTGGCGTCCCGCGAGGAACGCGAGCGCCTGCGCCGGCCCGCCCGCCTGCGCGCCCTTGCCCAAGCCCACGGCCGGCTTCTCCGAGAACACGAACGAGAGGCCGCCCGGATCGTCGTCACGGTAGTAGACGTCGGGCAGCGCGATGCGGGTCGCGGCGGACGCGTACCAGAGGGTGCGGGCCATGTCGGCGCCGTCGTTCTCCGGATCGCGCTTCTTGCTCGCGTCGAGCTTGAAGGCCGAGAGCGGCTGGGCGCGCACTGCGATCACGGCGGGACGAATCGTCGTGAAGATGTCGGTGAGCAGCGGGTCCTGATCCGGGTGCTGGACGTGCTTGCTCCACATGTCCTCGGTGAAGTCGACCTTGATGGCCGCGGGCTGCCGCTTGCGGTGCTTCTTGAAGAAGCTCTCCTCGTCGGGCTCCGCGTTCTTCAGCACGGTGAGCGCCTGGCACATGCACCAGCTCTCGTCGGGCTTCTTGGCCTCGGTGTAGAGCTTGCGAAGGGCCTG
>CAYZQM010000057.1:0-4549 GCA_964480175.1 uncultured Sandaracinaceae bacterium | reverse complement strand
CATCCGGTAGGGCGACATCGAGAGCAGCTGCTGGTGCACGCGCACCGACTGCTGGAAGAACTTCTTCGGCTCGGCCGCGAAGATCTCCGCGAGCTGCTCGGCGCGCCGGCGGTTCTCCGGCTCGAGCTTCTGCGCCTTCTCGAACGCATCGACCGCGTCCGCGGGGAGCGAGAGGTGGTGCTTGAGGAGCTCGCCGAGCGAGTCCCACACGTGCGCCAGATCCTTCGGCGCGACGCCGTCCTTGCCGCTCGGATCCTGCGGCATCGCCTCGAGGCGCTTGATGCGCTCGCGGTACGCCTTCTCGAGGCGCGGCCAGTCGCTCTTGCTGGTGAGCGCCGAGACCAAGCCCTCGAAGGCCTTGGTGAGGCTCGGCATCAGATCGAGCGCCTGCTCGTAGTAGTCCGCCGCCTCGTCCATGCGGTGGAGCTCCATGTGCGAGATGGCCGCCGCGGTGTTGTAGTACTTCGCGAGCTGCACCTTGTCGGTGACGAGGTCCGCGATGCGCAGGATGACCTCGACCAGCTTGCTCCAGTCCTTCGTCTCCGAATAGACGGCCATCAGCTTGGTGAGGAGGTTGCGGTCGTCGGCCTTGATCTCGAGCGCCGAGACGTACGCCTTGCTGGCGCGCGGCTTGTCGCCGATCTTGGTGAGCAGCACGTCGCCCTGCTCGACGAGCAGATCGAACTTCGTGTCGCCCTCGCTCGCGTCGATGCGGCGCTTGAGGGTGGCGACGACCTTCTCGTGATCGCCCTTCTCGGCCCAGAGCTTCTTGAGCGAGTCGAGCGGATCGGCCTGGCCGGGCAGGTGCTGCGCGGCCTCCTCGAGGAAGCCACGGGCCTCGTCGAGCTGCTTGCTCTGGCGGAGCGCCTCGCCGAGCTTGTAGACCAAGCGGCCGCGATCGGCGCCGACGAGATCCTTGCCCGCCTGCTCCAGCATGCCGCGGTACATCTCGGCCGCCTCGTCCGCGGAGCCCGCCTCGAAGCTCACCTCGGCGACGCGCTCGAGCACCTCGCGATCGTTGGGCGCGAAGGCCTTCGCGTTGAGGTAGGCCTGCTGCGCCTTGTCGAGCTGACCGAGCTTTCGCAAGGCGTCGCCTGCGCGGACCGAGACCTCGCGCGCGTCCTCCTTGGTCATCTCGGAGGTGCGCACGAGCAGCGGCTCGTAGCGCTTGGCCGCCTCGGAGAACTTGCCCGCGTCGAAGGCGATGTCGCCGAGGCCCCGCGCGGCGGGGGTGTTGGTCCCATCGAGCTCGAGGGCCTTGGTGAAGGCTTCCTCGGCGCCCTTGCCGTCGTTGAGGCGCTCGCGGCGCAGCTTGCCGAGCTCGACGTAGAGCTGCGCCTTGCTGATGTCGCCGGTCTGCGCGTCGATCTCGCGGAGCAGCATCTCGGCGGCGCCGTGCGCGTCGCCGCGGCCCGCGTAGATCGAGCGGAGCGCGCTCGAGGCGGCGGCGCTCTCCTTGTCCGCGTCGAGCGCGGCCTTGTACTGGCTGATCGCGCCGTCCTTGTCGCCGGCGTCCTCGAGGATGCGGCCTGCGCGCACCAAGAGCTCCGCCTTTTTGCCGGCGTCCTTCTCCGCGTCGGCCAAGCGCCGCACGGCGTCGAGCGCCGACTTCGCGTCGCCCGACTGCGCCTTGAGGCGCGCGAGCAGCTCGAGGGCCTCGGCGTTCTGGGGATCGACCGAGAGCACGCGCTCCGCCATCCCGATCGCGCGCTCCGGCGCGCCGACGTCGACCGTCAGCACCCGCACCGACTGGAGCAGCAGGCCGATCTTGCGCTTCTCGTCCGCGGACGCGAGCGCGTGGCGCTCGAGGGTCGCCGCGAGATCGTCGAAGCGCGCGAGCTGCCGGTAGATGCGCGCCAGCGCGGTATTCGCGCCGTCGTGGCCCGGCTCGATGGCGACGATCTCTTCGAAGGCCTCGGCGGCCTTCTTGTGATCGACGAACTCCTCCTCGAGGATGCCGCCGATGCGCTCGAGGATGCCGATGCGCTGACGCGGGGTCGCGACGGTCTCGAGCTGCACCCGGAGGTTGCCGAGGAGGTCGTCGTACGCGCCCTTCTGCGCGTAGATGCGCTCGAGGCCCTTGAGCGACGGGATGTGCTTGGGGACCTCGGCGAGCGCCGCCTGGTAGTGGGTCGCGGCCTTGTCGAGATCGGAGAGGCGATCCTCGTAGACCTCGGCGACCGCGGCGAGCGTCTCGACGCGCTGCTCGCCCCGCTGGCTCTGCGACTTCTTCTCGAGGAGCTTCGCGAGCTCGGGCCACTGCTTCTTCTCGGAGTAGATGAGCTCGAGGGCCTCGGCGGCCTTCTCGTGCGCGGGATCCTCCTCGAGGATCTTCTCGAAGAGATCGGCGGCGCGCGTCGGATCGCTCAGCTTGCGCTGCATCAGCTCGGCGGCCTCGGCGCGGAAGTCGCGCGACTTGGCGGGCGAGCTGCTCACCTCGGCGCGGCGCAGGAGGATGCCTGCGAGCTCGGGGAAGCTCTGGGACTTGCGGTAGAGATCGGTGGTGCCCTCGAGCGCCGACTCGTTCGCGGGATCGATCGCGAGCGCCTGCGAGTAGCAGGGCAGCGCGAAGTCGGGGCGGCCGATCTTCTCGCCGTACCACCGGCCCATGAGCGCGTAGAGCGCGGTCTTGGCGGCGGGCTCCTCGGTCGCGGCGACCGACTCGTTCAGGCTGCCGATCGCCTCGTTCCAGCGCTCGACGTCGCTGCCGGCGAGGCGCTCGATCTCGCGCGCCGTGCGGCTGTCGCTGGGCTCCTCGGCGAGCGCCTGCACCCACGCGACGAACGCGTTCGCCTCGTCCTTGAGGCCGGCCTCGTAGGTCTCGGCGATCTCGCGCAGGATGCTCGCGCGCTCGCTGGCGTCGCTGGTGGTGTCGACCTTCTCGAGGAGCAGCTCGACGAGGCCCTCGGCGTCGCCGCTCTGGCGCTTGTTCTCCTCGAGCGCGACGCGCGCGATCTCGTCCTCGGGATCCGCCTCGAGGATGGTGCGGTAGATGGCCTCGGCGCTCTTGGCGTCGCCCCCATCGGCCTCGTAGAGGCGCGCGGCGCGGAAGAGCAGGCTCTTCTTCACGTCGTTGTCGCTCGCGGCCTTGCCCAGCTCTTCGAAGACCGCGGCCGCCTTGGTGTGCTCACCCGCGGGGTCGACGATCTTCTCGAGCGCGACGGCGAGCTCGTCGTCCGTCGGCTTCTCGCGGAGCTTGCTGATCGCGGCGTCGAACGCGCTCTGATCGAGCGCCTCCTTCTTGCGCGCCTCGGGCGGGATGGACGCGCGGCCGATGGACTCGACGGCTTCGCGGAACGCGGTGGCCGTCGCGTAGCGGTCCGAGGCCTTCTTGCTGAGGGCCTTGGCGAGGATCTCGTCGAGCTCACGGCTCACCCAGCCGCGGGGCGCGACGCTGGACGCGGCCGGTGCCTCCTCGAGCAGGTGCTTGGCGGCGACCTCGGCCGCGTTGCTGCCGCTGAACGGCGGCTTGCCGGTGCAGAGCTCGAAGAGCAGGCAGCCCACCGCGTAGAGATCGGCGGAGAAGCTGGGCTTGCCGTCCGCGAGCTGCTCGGGCGCCCACGCCTTGGGCGTGCCGGCCACGCCGAGCACGCCGCTCGAGGCGATGCTCGCGGGGATCGGGCGGCGCAGCAGGCGATCGGCGCCGGGATCGACGAGCACGCCCGTCGGCTCGTTCGCCATGCGGTCCTCGGCGCTCGGCCGCACCACGAAGACGTTCTCCATCTTCACGCCGCCGTGGGTGATGCCGCGCGCGTGCAGCACCTCGAGCGCGCTCAGCACGCCGCGCACGATCGGGCGGGCCTCGTTGAAGTGCATCGGGCCGGTGCGCGCGATGCGGGCGCCGAGCGCCTGGCCCTCGACGTACTTGGTCGCGATGACCGCGCGCTCGGGCTCGCCCGGGGCGCCGGCCAAGAGGCCGACGAAGGTGATCGGCGCGAGGTTCTTGCTCGGCAGCTGGCTGACCGCGCGGGCCGCGGTGGTGTAGCGGGTGACCGCGCCGCGATCGCGCGAGAGCGCGGTGCGCAAGACCTTGAGCGCGTAGCGCTCGCCGTCCTTCTCCGCGAGGTAGGTGGAGCTGGTGCCGCTCTCGCCGAGCTTCTTCTGGAGCTTGTAGCCGAGCACCGTGGTACCGGCGGGGAACTCGGCCGCCTCGGCGAAGACGATGAGGCCTTCCTTCAGGCCCTTCTTGGTGAAGATCATCGCCTCGGCGAGCGCGCTGAGCGCGTCGTCGGCGGCGCAGCGATCGACCAGCGCGCGAGAGAACGCGCCCTTGGCGCTGGTGCTCCCGACCTCTTCCGGGGGATAGCCGAGCAGATCGCCGGAGAGAGACAGCATCTCGTCGAGCTCGAACAGGCGCTCGAGCTCGCTCTTCAGTACGTCGGTGGTGGTCATCGTCTGCGAAGTTCCCTGATGCGTCCGCGCCGCGCGTCGATCGAGATCGAGGCGGAGGCCAGACGGGATGGGCCAGTGATCGGGGCCATGGCGCAGGAGGCCAGCGCCGAGGGGGCGCGATCCTTACACGGTGATCGCGGCCCGGCCAAGACGTGAT
>CAYZQM010000056.1:27105-29524 GCA_964480175.1 uncultured Sandaracinaceae bacterium | reverse complement strand
GTCGAAGCGCTCGCTCGGGCCCGGGATCCCGACCTTCTCGAGCAGCTCGATGCCCCGCTTGCGCGCCGCTGCCGCGCTCATCCCCAGGTGATGGCGGAGCCCCTCGCTGATCTGCGCGCCCACGGTGAGCACCGGGTTCAGCGCCGTCATCGGCTCCTGGAAGATCATCGCGATCTGCTTGCCACGGACGCCCTGCATCGCGCGCTCACCGAGCGAGAGCAGATCCTTGCCCTGGAAGCGCACCGCGCCGCCGACCACCTTGCCCGCGGGCTCGGGTAACAGGCGCAGCACCGCGAGCGACGTGACGCTCTTGCCGCACCCGCTCTCGCCCACGATGCCGAGCGCCTCGCCCGCGGCGACGTCGAAGCTGACGCCGTCGACCGCCCGCAGCTCGCCTTCTTCGGTCGCGAACGCGACCTTCAGGCCCTTCACCTCGAGGAGCTTCTCGGGCGAGGCGTCGCTCATCCGCCGCACTCGACCGGCTCGATCGAGAGCCCCGGTCGGGGCTCCTGCACGAACGACGACGCGGGGACGTCCGCGTTGAGCTCGAGCGAGCGCACGCGCACCTCGGTGTCGATCTGCTGATCCGGATGCTCGAAGCGCACCCGGAAGGGCAGCGCCACCCCGCGGCGCGGCGACTCGGTGTCGCTGGGATCCTCGACGATGCGGTAGTCGTCGTAGGTGACGCGCCACTCGAGCGATCCGTCCGGCAGGAGGCGCTCCGAGCGCATCAGGCGCAGGCGCTGATCCTCGACCGGGGCCGCGACGTCGCTGCTGCGCACGGCGTACTCGAGGACCTGGCTGCGTCCGCTCTCTTCGCGCACCGTCACCCGGTAGCGGCCGCCCTCGCACACGACCTCGCTCTCGCCCTCGATGACCGGCGTCTCACCGAGCAAGAGCCCCGCGACCTCCTCGCCCTCCATCGGGATGCCCAACAGACGCGCGATGTTCTCGGCGCAGGTCGGTCCGGTGAAGAAGCGGTTCTCTCGCAGGTCGGTGAGCGAGAACGTGCTCCCGTCGCTGGTGAGCACCGCCGCCGGACCGAACTGGGTCATCGCGTCGAAGCGCACCCGGTCGGGACGCGCGAGCATCATGAAGACGGTGCCGCGGATGCGGCCTCCGGGATCGCGACGCTCGACGCGAGCCTCGGCCGTGATCACCCGCGCGGGACTACGCGCGGCGCGGTACCCATCGAGGAGCTGTTCTGCAGTGGTGAAGCGCGCGGCCGGACAGCTCGCGCCGGGACACCCGACCAAGAGCACCGCGAGGACCAAGGAGTGCGAGAGGCGCATCGCGCGCAACCGTAGCCCATTGTCGTGTGCCTCGCGCGGCTGCCGTGCGCGACGGCCGCCCGCGATCGGCTCGTCACTCCGGGACGTCGATGATCGACACGTCCGGGGGCACGAGGAAGTACACGGTGCGGCGATCGAGGGGCGACCCGTCGCCCCGAACGGTGAGCTCGGCGCGGAAGAGCTGGGGCTCGCGGGTCGGCTCGACGAAGGTGTTGCGGCGGGCGACCACGTCCCAGCACACCCGGTTGCCGGGCTGGACCGCGTCGAACGTGTCCGGGTGTCCATCGCGCGGGTTCACGTCGCTGGTCTCCTCGACCAACAGGCACCCGGGGCGGGTGACGTTGATCTCGAGGCGCTCGATGAACTGCAGCGCGTCGCCCGCGTCGCCCGGCTCGTCGCGAGGATCGATGGTGATGCGCAGCGGTCGGTTGCGGACCACCTCGTTCACGACCGAGACCACCGAGTCGACCAGGCGCGCTGCACCGTCCGGTGTCCCCGCGTCGCCCGCGAGGAAGACGAGGGGCGAGCCGTCGGAGGCGAGCGCGTCGGCGGCGATCGCGACGTTCGTGAGATCGGTCGTTGTCGCGGCGTTCGTGCCCGCGTTGATGCCCGCGAACGTCACGCTCGATGCCCGCAGGATCCCCCCGACTTCCATCGCGTTGGCCGGGGCGCACGAGGGCACGGCGTCGCACTGGTTGTCTTCGTCCGTGATGGTGATGAGCATCCGGACCGCGTCGTTGCGGAAGCTGGGACAACCCAGCCCACCGACACCACAGCCCACCGCGTCGCAGAGGCTGGGGTTCACGGTGCACGCGATGCTCTGGAACAGCGACTCGCTGGCCCCGGCGCCGTCGGCCGCGGTCGGGATCCGATCTCGGGTGAGCATCGGCACGCCCTGCAGCGAGAGCAGGTTCGTGTAGCTGTCGGCCTCGCCCTCGTACGTGCCGACCCCGGTGAAGAGGCTGGCGACACAGAAGGTCGTCTCCGGATCTTCGATGCAGGTCCCCGCGGGCCCGCAGATCGCGTTCTCCACGAACTCGCAGTCGTCGGTGCTGCCGCAGGGCATCCCGCTGTCCTCACACGTCAGCTGGTCGAGGATGTCGATGGATGCGGCGCGCATCGTCGCG
>CAYZQM010000056.1:18136-27095 GCA_964480175.1 uncultured Sandaracinaceae bacterium | reverse complement strand
GATCTCGGCCGACATGGAGCCGGTGAGGTCGAAGAGAAAGTACACGTCCGCGAGCTGCACGTTGGTGCGGAAGCTGAGCGTGTCGCGGCTCGGTGTGGTCGGCTGATCGTAGGGGACGACGAACACGAAGTCGCCGCGCACGCGGGGGTTGTCGGTCTCGTCGAGCGGGTCGGTCCCCGCGCCGACCTCGATGAGATCGCTGACGCCGTCGTCGTCGGTGTCGCTCAGCACGAGGCTGCTGCCGGCGGCTCGCTCGGACGCGTCGGAGAGGCCGTCGTTGTCCGAGTCGGGATCGCGAAAGTCCGCGACGAGATCACCGTCCGTGTCGACCGGTGCCGTCAGGAGCACCCCGTCACCCGCCTCGATGGCGTCGGGCACACCGTCCGCGTCACTGTCGACGTCGGCCCAGTCCGGCGTTCCGTCGCCGTCGGTGTCGGGGCCCCACTCGTGACCGTCGAGGATCTGGTCGTTGTCCGAGTCGGGATCCCGGAAGTCCGGCAGGCCGTCGTCGTCGACGTCGCGAGGGAACTCGATCCGGTCACCGAGCTCCTCGTCGTCGCGCACCAGATCGCCGTCGTCGTCGCGATCCGCGAAGTCCGGGATCCGATCGCCGTCTGCGTCGCCCGCGCCCTCCCGTGCATCGAGCATCCCGTTGTCGTCCGAGTCGAGGTCGCGGAAATCGGCGATGCCGTCGCCGTCGCTGTCGACCGGAGGTGTGGACAGCAGCGTGTCGCCGGCTTCGAGCTCGTCGGGGAGGCCATCGCCATCCGAGTCGAGATCGAGATAGTCGGCGGTGCCGTCACCGTCGGTGTCGTCGACGGTGAGGATGCCGTCGAAGCCCTCGTCTCGGTCGCCGATCCCATCGCCGTCGCTGTCGGGCTGCACGAGGGCGTCCGCCGTCGAAGCGTCCGTCGGCGAGTTGGTGGTGCCGCAGCCGGAGGCGACGCCAGCGAGGGCGAGCAGGAGCGCGAGCGTGATGCGGGTCGTCATGATGGAATCACCGGGGAAAGGGTCTGGCCGAGCAGGGATCCGCCGCAGCGGATCCGAAGAGGTCCCGGCGAGGGAGCGCTCGCCGGGGTGAGTGGAGAGGGCGTCGATCAGGGATCGGAGGTCGTGAATCGGAGGCGCGCAGGACCCGCCAGCAGCGGCTGCGACTCGACCAACACCACGTAGGTGCCGGCCGGCAGGACCTCACCAATCTGAGGAAGCGAGCCGCTCACGCAGCCCGTGGGCGCGGTGCCACAGGCGCCGCTGATCAACGCCATCGAGGTCGCTCCCTCCGCCCGCAGGCTGACGAAGCGAGGCGTCGCGAGCGTGAAGGTGTAGTACGCGTCGAGGTCGCTCGCGGCGCTGCAGCCGACCACCTCGTCGTCCTCGTAGACGAGGAAGTCGAGATCGGCGGGCGTGCCGTCCGCGATGGGGAGCGCGCCTGCGCAGAGGTCGTTCGCGGGCCGCGGCGTCGCAGGGAGCGTGGTCATCGTCACGCTGAGCTCGCCCTCGGCGGCCAGGGTCGAGATGCTGACGTAGTGGGTGCCCGCCCCGACGCGCACGAAGCGACGGTTCACGGCGCCGGACGACGAGCCAGCGCAGTCCAGGACCGCGTCGACCACGCCGCAAGTGGACGACACGCCGAGCCAGTGGCGCGCGGTCGAGGTCGTCTCGATCACGACGTCGCGCTCCTCGGTGAGGTCGAAGGTGAAGAACGCGTCGCGGTAGCCGGGGCGATTGGCACCACAGAACGGATCCTCGTCGGGCGTCGCTGCGAGCGTGGCGAGATCGACGCTCGACGCGACCCCTTCCGTGAGCGCGACCGGCACGCCCGCGTCGCAGGCGTCGCCCTCGGCCCGCCCCGTCGAGGGCGTGAGCTCGACGTTCAGCACGTAGCTGCCCGAGCCGGCGGTGGTGTACGCGCCCTCGACCAGCAGGTAGTAGGTGCCAGGCCCGAGGCCAGGCGCGTCGATCTCCGCCGGCACCGTGCTGCTGCCCGAGTCGCACGCGCTGGTGGTCGCGTCCGCGTCGTCGCAGTCGCTCGTGAGCTGCAGGTACCCCGTCGTGGTGCCGGTCGGCGACCGCACCGTCACGGTCGCGTGGAGATCCCGGAACTCGCCGGGCGGCACGACGAACTGGTGCGCCGCGTCGTCGTACGTGCTCGAGGTCGTGCTGTGGCAGCTGAACACGTAGTCGTCGTTGTCGATCGCGCCGGAGAACGTGCCGCCGGCGCTCACGTCGATGACGTCGGGGGCGCAGAAGTCCCGGTTCTGGGTCGCCGGACCGAGGGTCACGGCGAGGGTGAACGTGCCCTCGGTGCGGGTCTTGACGATGATCGCGTAGTCACCCGCGGGGAGAGAACGGTAGATGAGCGTCGGCGGCGCCGAGCTGCTCGAGGTGACCTGGCACTGCAGGTCGTCGCCGCTCGCGCACTCGGAGGCTTCGCGAAGGATGATGCCGGCGTTGTAGGCGAGGCCCTCGACACCCAGGATGACGTCGCGGGTCTCGGTGAGCGTGAAGCGAAACATCGCGTCGGGCGCGTTGCGTCGAGTATCGGTGGCCGACGGCGTGCAGGTCATCGTCACGTCGCTGGCGAACCCGACGGTGCTGCGCCGGTAGCGGGTGGTCGCGAGGTCGGCGGGCGAGAGCACCTCGGCAGTCGCACAGGTGTCGTTGTCGAGCGCGCACTCGGGCGCAGCGATGTCGATCACCCCGTCGCAGTTGTCGTCGCGCCCGTTGTCGCAGACCTCGCTCGCGCCCGGTGCGATCGCGGGATCGCGATCGTCGCAGTCGTTGCCGCCGCAAGTCCGGGACGGCTCTCCGTCTCCGTCCCCGTCGAAGGGCTCGTACACACAGCCGACGCCCGCCATACAGGAGTCGATGGTGCACACGTCGGAGTCGTTGCACGAGGGCGGTGCTCCCGCGCGGCAGCCGTCTTCGGTGTCGCAGCGCTCGGCGCCGTTGCACGGATCGCCGTCGTCGCACAGCGCGTCGTCGCCCACCGCCGTGCAGTGATCGGTCTCGGTGCACGCGCTCGTGGCGCAGGTCGCGGCGCTGCACGGGTCGCTACCCGCAACGCACGTACCACCCGAGCAGACCTCCCGGCCGTTGCAGAAGCACGCATCGTCGCAGTCGAGGTCGCTCTCGCAGCTCGCGCCGATGTGCAGATCGGGCTCACACGTCGGAGGGGGACCCGCGTCGTCGGGGGGCGTCGGCGCGTCGGCGCGCGGCACGTCCCGGAGCATCAGCGGTGCGTCGGGATCCATGGGCTCACCGACGCTGCAGCCGGCGCTGGCGAGCGAGAGGAGCGCGAGCAGCGAGAGGGCGAGAGAGAGTCGAAGCGAGCGACGAGCCATCATGGGTGCCTCGGAGAAAGAGGGAGAGCGGAGCGAGCGGACCGAGCGATCAGGGGTCATAGCGAACCCAGTTTCCGGTCGAGACGCTCTCGGTCTCGAACAGGTACATGGCCCCCGTGTCGGGTGCGATCGTCATCGCCCAGTCGTTGCTGGTGCCCAGATCGATCACCGGCCCGAGGTAGAACGGAGACGCGCCCGCGGGATCGATGATGGCCTGCACCTCGCCGTTGGAGTCGCGCACGTAGAGGTTCTGGGGCGCGGTCAGCGAATCGAGCGCCATCGCCGTCGAGCCGAAGCTCGTCGAGCTCGAGAACGTATCGCTTCGCGCCAGCGCGACCGGCATCCCCGAGACGTCGCTCCGGGGGAGTCGGTAGACGCCCCTCAGCCCGCCGACGACGCCCTGCACGTACACGAACGTCGCGTCCATCACCATGCCGCGCACGCTCGACAGGTTGGTGTTGGTGCCACGCACCATCGGCAACCCGGGCGCGTCGGCCGACATCGAGTAGAAGGTCGGCGTCGAGGAGTCGACGACGTACCAGAACTCGCTGCCTCCCGCGGGGGCCGCGGCGGCGACCGACGACGACGGATACGTGAAGCCGGCGTCCCACGTCGTCGGGAGCCAGAAGAGGCTCCGCCCGTCCCAGATGCGCGTGACCCGGGGACTCGTGCTGGTCGTGGTGCTCGCGAAGGAGAACACCGCGCCGTTCACCACGACCGCTGCACGACCGAGGACGCTGCTGCTGATTCCGTCGTCGGTGCCGCGACGCACCGCGCGCTCCATGCCGGCGCGGCTCACGTCGGACACGGCGCTGCTGATGTGCCTCATCACGAGCTGGCTCGGCGTGGCGACCACCCAGTAGTCGCTGGTCACCGTCTCCTCGGCGCTCGCGGAGGTGTTGAAGGGCCGCAGAATCCCGAGCTCGACGGGCGGGTTGCTGCCCAGGCCCGAGTACGCCTGGCCCGTGACGGTCAGGTTGCCGATCCCGCGCCCCATCTCGACGGCGATGCACACGTCGGTGCCCACCGGGAGCACGCGGGTGAGCGTGCGCGTCGAGCCGTTCGGAACACACGTGAGCTCACGACGCGAGTCGGGGAGCATCATCGCGAGACCACCGGCCGCGTCTGCGCCGACGAAGGTCACGTCCTGGGTCGTCGTGAGCCGATACCACTCGACGTTCGAGGTGGTGCCGAAGCAGCTCGGGCGCTCGAAGGCTTGGTCCGACGCGCCGGCGACCGGCACGGTGCCCGCGCTCGCTGCGAGCGCGCGCGAGCAGATCTCGCCGGAGGTGACGTCGGGGACCACCTCGATCTCGACCGTCGCGGCCGGGCTCGTGGTCCAGTCCGCCGTCCCGCTGACCCGCGAGACCGTGGTCAGCGTGTCGCTGAACCAGATGTAGAGCGGGCCCGCAGGCGCATCGACGACGAAGCTGGCGAGCGTCGAGGCGGTGGAGCCCACCGCCGTGTCGCACGCGAGCTCTTCGGTCGTCGGAGCGATCGCGTCGCACGCGTCGTAGACGCCGACGTTGAGCGTGTCACCGCTGCTGCCGCCGCGGGCAGCGCGCACCAACAGGACCGAGTCCGCGTCCTCCTTGTCGAACTCGATCACGCCATCGATGCCCTGCCCTGCGCTGGTGTCGCACGAGAACGCGTTGGGACGCGCGTAGCTGGCCGGGCCCATCATCTCGGCGCCGCGCGTCGCGCTCGCCGGGATGGTGAACGTGTGCGTCGTGCTGCTGCCGCTCGGAGCCGTGTAGTACGCGCTCGCCGTGGTGTACGGGGTGCTGCAGTCTTCCCCCTCGCGGTTGGGCGGAGTGACCTCCTCGACGCTGACGGTCGAGCTCGCCGCGCTCGTCGAGAGCGTGGTGCGCGAGACCCAGATCCACACCGGACCCGCCGGCAGGTCGAACGTCATCTCGTGGAACGCCGCGTTCGAGCGGCACATGAGCGGCGTGCCGTTGGGGTTGCACACGGCGCCCGCGTGCACCGCGAGGTCGTGGGTGGTGGTGCCGGTCGTCGTGCTCGTCGGGGCGACCAAGAGGACCCGCAGCAGATCGCCCCCCTCGGCGACCGTGCCCGTCGTCTTGTCGAAGCGGATCAGCATGTCCGTCCCGTTCGATGTCGTGCCGTTCGAATCACACGCGCTCGTGCCGCCGTCGCGCACCGAGCCGCCGAGCGTCGAGAGCGTCCAGCTGTGTACGCTGCCCTCGACCGTGGCCTCCGCGATGGTCAGCGGATCGCGGCAGCCCTCTCCCGAGGGAGCGCCGGTGGTGAAGTCCAGCTGACCGTCGCCGAGGTAGCGGTGGGTGGGGCTCAGCCCGTTGCCCCGCGTGTCCGAGAGGCCGCGGAGATCGATGCGGTGCAGCGTCCCGGGGACGAGGACGGCGGAGAGATCGGCGGTCGCGGTCGTGTCGCTGGTGAAGGTGATCGGCACGTCGACGGGAGCATCGGTGCCGACGCGGACGGGCACCGTGCTCGCGCTCTCGTCCATCGCTTCGCTGAACGTGAGCTCCACCGTGCTCACCTCCGTGTAGGACACGTCGATCTCGCCCTCGACCGGGTTCGAGGCGCGGACGAACGGCGCGAAGTCGTCGTCGCCGACCGTGAAGTCGAGCGCGCCATCACCCAGGTACGTGACGGGATCGAGCACGTTGCCCCCGTCATCGGTCAGCGCGGAGAGATCGAGCGAGTACATGCGCCCGAACACGAGGAGCTCGGCGACGTCGAAGCGCAGGAGCACCGGGCTCACCCAGGTGCCCGTGATCGGTACGTCGGTCGTCCCATCGCTCAGGACCGCGCCCGCCACGTCGGTGTCCATGAGCTCGTCGAACGTCAGGAGGATCGACGTCATCTCGGAGGGGTTCACATCCAGCTGGCCTTCGCTGGGCTCGCTGCGAGACACGCGCGGCGCGTCGGCGTCCGCGCCGGTCGTGAAATCGATGATGCCGTCCTCCAGGTAGGGCTCGCCATCGAGGCGGTTGCCGCTGCCATCGAGGTAGCCGCGGAGCACCACCTGGTACTCACGCTCGTACTCGAGCTCACTCACCTCGTAGGTCACGGTCGCCGCGTCGGCGGACCAGACGCCCGCGCTCACGGAGCCCGAGCCACCCAAGAGGTCGATGGTGCCGACCCCAGTGCGCATCGCCTCGTCGAACGTGATCGAGATGGTGTCTAGGCGAGCGCTCAGGTCGGTGGCGCCTTCCTCGGGCGACGTCGCCGTCACCGACGGCGCCACGTCGTCCACCGTCGTGAACGACCACGTGAACGCCGGCAGCGCGTTGCCGGCGCGATCTGCGAAGCCATCGAGGGTGACCATCACCTCACCCGAGGGGACCAGCACCGTCGCGCTGACCGTCAGCGTGTTCCCCGCTGCATCCCAGGTCACTCCCGCCTCTCCGACGGCCCGCACGATCGTCCCCGGCGCGATGCGCACCGACCCCCGGCTGGGATCCATGGGCTCGCTGAAGCGCACCACGAGCTCCGCGTTGCGCTCGACGCCGCTGGCGCCCAGCTCGGGGGACGTCTCGGTCACCGTCGGCGCGATGCGATCGGAAGGGCCCGCATCGGGGAGCATCACGTCGGAGGTCGTGTCGCCGGGACCGCAGCCCAGGGCGAGCGTGACGAGCGAAATCAAGAGGGCGCGACCGGTCGGGGGGTGAATGCGCATAGGGATGGCTCAGCGGTGTCCAGCACCTCCCCGAACGGCTCACAAAAAGTTCGCGGGCTCGCCACGACAGCGACCCTCGACGCCGGTTCGCTGGATTTTCACAGCGCGATGGATTGCCCGTGGGCCCCGAAGATCCGGGTGGTAGGCTCCGGGCCCCATGAGCTCGGACCCCACCAAAGCCCTCGATCAAGCCTGGGACGCCCTCCTCGACGAGCGCACCGAGGAAGGTCTCCGCGTCGCGGTCGCGCTGCTCGCCGCGGACGCGGGTCAGCTCGGCGCGGCGTCGTTGGTGCTGCATGCGCTCGGCGATCTGGGCCATCCCGACGGCATCGAGACGCACGCGGAGGCGCTCGTCGGCGCCTGGATCCGCAGGGGGGATCTGCCGCAGGCAGTCGCCGTGGCGCACCTCGCGAAGGGAACGCTGAAGACCACGCTCCTGAGCACGATCGCGGCGGCGTTCGGCAAGGGGAGCAAGCGCCTCGGCGACGTCGCGCCGCAGCCGCCGCCGCTGCCGGTGGGCGCGGGGGAAGAGAAGGCGTCGGGCAAGGCGCTCGTGGAGCGCGCGAACGCGGCGCTCGAGACGTTCGCTTCGTGGAAGGATCCGCTGCCCGAAGGGCAGGTCCCGTCGCTGCCGCTCTTCTCGGCGCTCGCGCCCAAGGCGCTCGAGCGACTGCTCGGCGTGATGACGCTCCGCGAGTACAAGAGCGGCTCGCTGGTGATCGAGCAGGGCGAAGAGGGGAAAGAAGCGTTCGTCGTCGCGCGGGGCATGCTCCGGGTCGAGCGCGCCGGCAGCAAGGAAGACGATCGCACCACGCTCGCGCTGCTGGGGCCCGGCGCGATCTTCGGTGAGATGGCGCTGGTCTCCGACTCGCCGCGCGCGGCCGCGGTGCGGGCGCAAGAGCCCACGCGTCTGCTCGCGATGAGCCGCAAGGATCTCGAGGCGCTGGCCAAGACCGAGCCTGCGATCGGCGAGGAGCTCGCGGGCTTCTGTCGGGCGCGGATGATCGCGAACCTCGTGCGCACCTCGACGATCCTGCGCGCCGCGCCGACCGCGCAGCGCGAGGACCTGATGTCGCGCTTCACGGCGCACCACTTCGCGGCAGGCGAGGCGCTGGTGCACGAGGGGAGCGAGGCGGCCGCGCTCTTTCTGATCGCGAGCGGCGCGGTGCGGGTGATGAAGGACGAGGGCGGCGAGGCGCTGATGCTCGCGGAGCTCGGGCCGGGCGAGGTGGTCGGAGAGATCGGCATCGTGCTGCGCCGACCGGCGAGCGCGACCGTGCTCGCGACCCATCCGACCGTCGCCCTCGAGCTGACGCGAGAGGCGTTCGACGACGCGATCAAGTCGCACCCGACGCTGCTCGGCGAGCTCTATCAGCTGGCGACGGCGCGCGAGGAAGAGACGCGCAGCATCGTCGCGCAGGACGTGATGGATCTGGACGCCGACGTCCTGCTCTGAGCTGCGCTGAACCGCACCGAGCCCACGCCCGAACGGCTTTCGAGCTGTCAGGATGCTTCTCTCCTGAGGTTCGTCCGCGGCGCGTCAGCCGCGAAGGAACGGGACGAGCACGTCGAGCATCGCGCTCGGCTCCTTGGCCCAGCGAAAGTGTCGATCGATGGGGCGACGCACGGTCCACGTCGCGGGGAGGTCCACCCGCTCGACGCGCGCCTCGGGCATCTTGGCGAGCAGGCGATCACACGCAGGGCGCGGCGCGTAGTCGTCGCCTTCCACCGCCACGCTGAGCACGCGCGCCCGCACCCCGCGCAGCTGGTCCTCGTAGTCGATCGCGGCGCCCGTCGGCGCGTAGCGACCGGTGCGCGCTTGCCGCGACCAGTCGCGCATCATGCGCGCGCCCTGGCGTCCGCCGAAGCCCACGCGCTCGCCGGGGAAGTACCCGAGCGCGGTGCTCAGCGCGCCGTCGACAGAGCCGGCGGAGCCGTCCTGCCCGCC
>CAYZQM010000056.1:13615-18126 GCA_964480175.1 uncultured Sandaracinaceae bacterium | reverse complement strand
CGAGTGCGACGCTCAGCGCGCCGACGAGGAGGCTCTGGCCGAAGAACGTGTAGGCCCTCGGCCCGCTCCAGCCCTTCCACTCGACCGAGCACGCCGTGGCGAGCGCGATGCGATCGAAGGTGCCCGGATGCTCGGCCTCGTAGAGCGCGCCGAGCTGCCCGCCGATCGAGTGGCCGATGAGCGCGAGGCGGCCTCCGCCGATGCGTTGGGCTTCGGCGATCAGCGGCACCCAGTCGAGCTCAAGGACGTCGGCGTAGCCGTAGTCGACGCCGCGGCGCGCGCGCACGCTGCTGCTCCCGGTGCCCCGGTTCTCGGCGACGATCACGGTGCCGACGCGCGCCGCGAGCGGCGCAGCGAACCCGTCGTAGTAGCTCGCAGGCGTGCCGAGCGCGGGCACCACGAGGCTCGGGGGGCCGTCCCCCACAAAGACCCGCAGCGTGCTCGTCGCACGGTCCGCGGCAGCCAGCTGAATGAGCTCGGGAGACTCGTTCATCGTCGAGGACCTCTCTGAAGGCGCGGCCCGCCGCGCGTCGACTTCTTCAATGCACCACCCGCTCGGTCACTGGCCCGCCAGAGACTGCGGTCCCGAAGATGTCGGCGTGTCGAAGCGAGCCGGGGCCATCCCCGAGCGTGAGGTGCACGTGATCGAGCACGGCACGCACACCACCGATCGTCGTCGTCGCGCTCGCGGTGCAACCTCCGCCTTCCCTAGGACCGGTGCGAACGAGGAGGCGACGCGAGGAGAGCGCGCGCACCGTCACCTCGAGCGTCGCGCCATCCGCGCGGCGCTCGACGATCCGCTGGCTACCCACGCCGTACACCGGCCCCTCGAAGATGTTGAGGCCGTGGGTCACGCGCCCATCGCGGCCGCGCTCGAACTCGCGCCAGTAGACCACCATCGGGGAGCCGCTGCTGGGCGAGCAGAGGGCGTCCAAGCGAATGCCGTAGTCCACCCGGTTTCGATCGTCGCTCTTGTCGACGTAGAAGATGGTCTCCACGTCGCTCGCCGAGAACTCGACGTTCGCGAGCGCGACCGACGCGGTGCCCAGGATCGCGAGCACGAGCCCGGCGCTCGCGCGCCTCACGATGGACTCCCGGGAAGATCGACCCCGCACGCTGCGAACGCCGCGCACTCCGCCAGGCCCTCGCCCGTCTCACCGGCCTCGCACGGGTGCTCGCGCAGCGCGAGGTAGCACGCGAGGATCTCGCCGAACGTGATGCTGCACGGCATCGACCGCGCGCTCGGCCCCGAGGTGCTCGGCTCGCAGTGGTAGGCGTAGGGCTCGACCACGCGGCCATCGGCGCAGTGCACCTCGGGGCGGCTCAAGCCGGCGTTCTGCGCCAAGTACGGACAGATGCCCTCGAAGTCCGCGTCGCTGAGGCGTGCGATCGGCGTGTCCCACGGCACGGGCGGGGCCGGCATCGGCGCGAGGCGCGCGGCGACCGCACCCGATGCGCCGTCGACCTCTCCGTGCTCGTGCGATGCACTGGCGTGGGACCGGACCTCTGCCGCGCCGCATGCCGTCAGCGACGCGAACATCGAGGCGGCGGCGAGCGGTACGGGCCAGCGGAGGCGCATGCGCGCAAGGATGGCACACGCACGCGCCTTCTCACGTGTGCTCGCCGCGCCACAGCCGCACCGCGACCAGCGCGTGCGTCGTGACCACGAGCGGGACGATCACCAGCGGCAGGAGCGGACCAGGGAAGCGGAGCAGCGGCGCCATCGACTCGGGATGGGCGGAGAACAGCAGCGCGCGCTGCGCGGTGAAGAACGCGACCGCGATGTCGAGCGCGCCGAGCGCGTTCCACGCCGTGACGGCGCGCGCCCGTCGAGGGTCGAGCGCGGGCAACGCGAGCGACGCGAGCGGCGCGAGCAGGCCCACAGCGAGATCGCCCCAGCCCGCAGCGTGGACGAACGTCGCGTCCAGGCCCTCGGCGGCCAGCACGAAGAATCCCACCCCGATCGGCGCCCGCGCCGCATGCGCGAGCACCAACGCGCGCAGCGGGATCGCGTCGGCGACCCGGCGCACGGCGCCGCCAGCGCGGTACCCGACGACCAGCGAGGCGACCGCGAGGACGACGGCGATCGGGACGAACGCCCGCCGGTCGATCGTGAGTAGCCCGGACGCGGCGAGCGCGGCGGAAGCGAGGAGCCACAGGGAGACGCCGGCGACGACGCGCCGAACGTCGCGGGCGTCAGGGTCACGTCGCGGCTCGTGAGAACGATCGGGTGCGGCGTCGCGGTCGGCGCTGCGGTCGGTGTCGAGGGTCGTGGACTTCGGCATGGAGATGGACATCGGGGCTCCTTCGGGGGCGCGGGCTCGCGCCGCGCCACCCATCGCAGGCGGCGTGCCGAGGGCGATGCCCACGCGCGCTCGGCGCGATCGACGCGCGCCGACCTGTCGGATGCCCGACAGCTGTCGAGCCATCCGACAGCGATCCGCGCCGAACTCGGCCGAGCACGGCGCGTGCACGACGCGCGGATCATGCGTGACGGCACGAGCGAGGAAGGCCTCCGCGCCGCCCAGGTCCGGGCCGCGTCGACGGCGTTCCTCCGGGTGCGGCCGCTCGTCGTGTTCTTCACGGCCCTGGCGCAAGCGCTGGTGGTCGCGCGCGCGCCACTGCCGGGAGCGCAGCGCGCCTGGCTGGTCGGGCTGCTCGGCAGCGCGGTGCTGCTCTTCACGTTCGAGTCCCTGGTGCTCGCGCGGCGTCAGGTGACCGAGCGCTGGCTCTGGATCTCGCTCGCACTGACCGAGCTCGGCCTCGGGCTCGCGGCGTCGGCGAGCGGCGGGCTCGGCGCGCCCATCACCACCCTGCTGCTCGCGCCGCTCGTCGTCGCGCTCTCGGCGCTCCACCAGCGCGCCTTGCCGCTCGGGGTGCTGTTGCTCGCCGTGCTCGGTGCGCTCGCGCTCGCGCCTCCACTCGGACCTCCGCTGCCCGCGGAGGTGCTGCCCGCGTCACACGCGATCACCCTCGTCGCGACCGCGGTGCTCTGCACGCTCGGGGTGGTGCAGCTCGGCGGCGCGCACCATCGCGCGACGCGCGCGCTGGGGGTGCTGCAGCAGAGCGCGATCGACGAAGCCGCAGCGCGCGGCCGAGAAGCCGAGGCGCTCGGCGCGCGGGTGGCGCACGAGCTGAAGAACCCGCTCGCGGCGATCAGCGCGCTCGTCGCGCTCGGCGCCCGCGACGCCACCGGGCGAGACGCCGAGCGCCTCGCGGTCGTGACCAGCGAGCTAGCGCGCATGGATCACATCGTTCGGGACTACCTCACGCTCGCGCGACCGCTCACCGACGTGCACGTCGAGGAGGTCTCCGTGAGCGCCGTGCTCTCCGGCGTGGCCGAGCTGATCGAGGGTCGCGCGACGCGCTCCGGCGTGCGCGTGATCCTCGGGCTCGAGCGTGCCTCCGACTGGACGGTGCGCGCGGATCCACGCCGCCTACGCGAGGCGCTGCTCAACCTCGCCGCCAACGCGATCGAGGCGATGCCGGGCGGCGGGGTCCTCACGCTCGGCGCCGAGCGCGACGACGGAGGCACGCGCTTGGTCGTCGCCGACGACGGTGAGGGGATCGACGAGCTCCATCGAGCGCGGGTGGGCGAAGCCTTCTTCAGCCGCCGCGAGGGAGGGACCGGGCTCGGGCTCGCGCACGCGCGGAGCGTCGCTCGCCTGCACGGCGGTACGCTCTCACTCGAGCACCCCGCGCGCGGCGTTCGCGCGATCCTCTCGCTGCCCGTCGACGCGCTCGCGGCCCCGGGCCCGGTCGGGTAAGGCTCGCGCATGGCCCGCATCCTCTGCGTCGACGACGAGCCCGCGGTGCGCTTCGCGCTCGAGGAGGTGCTCGCCGCCCACGACGTGGTGCTGGCCGCGGGCGGGGACGAGGCGCTGCGTGCGCTCGGCGATGCGGAGCCCTTCGACGTCGTGGTGACGGATCTGTCGATGCCCGGCATGGACGGCCAGCAGCTGCTCTCGGCGATCCGCGCCACGCACCCCGGGCTGCCCGTCGTGATGATCACGGCGCACGGCTCGGAGCGGGCCGCCGTCACCGCGATGAAGCAGGGCGCTTGGGACTACTTGAGCAAGCCCTTCGACATCGACGAGCTGACGGCGACCGTGGAGCGCGCGGCGGCGCACGGACAGCTGCATCGACGCGAACGCCAGGCCGTGGCCGAGCGCGCGGTCGGGCACCCGATCGTCGGTCGGGCGCCGGCGGTGCGGCGGCTGCTCGCGATGATCGAGCGCGTCGCCCCGCGCGACGTGAACGTGCTGGTGACCGGCGAGACGGGGACGGGCAAGGAGCTCGTCGCCACGCTGCTGCACGCTCAGGGACGGCGCGCGAGCGGGCCGCTGGTCCGCTTCAACTGCAGCGCGATCACGGCGTCGCTCGCCCAGGCCGAGCTCTTCGGTCACGAGCGCGGCGCGTTCACCGGCGCGACCAGCGCGCGCGCCGGCTACTTCGCTCGAGCCCACGGCGGCACGCTGGTGCTCGACGAGATCGGCGAGCTGCCGTGGGCG
>CAYZQM010000056.1:0-13605 GCA_964480175.1 uncultured Sandaracinaceae bacterium | reverse complement strand
TGCAAGCGACCCTGCTGCGCGCCGTGCAGTCGGGGGAGATCCAGCGCGTGGGCGCGCGAACGGCGAGCAGCGTCGACGTGCGCTTGGTCGCGTGCACCCACCGTGACCTTCGCGCGGAGGTCGCTCGAGGCACGTTTCGCGAGGACCTGTTCTACCGGCTCGCCGTGGTCGAGCTGCAAGTGCCATCGCTCGCGGAGCGGCGCGGCGACATCCCGGAGCTGGCCCATGCCTTCGCTCGCCGCTACGCGGAGCGCTTCGGAATGGAAGACGCGACGCTCTCACCGGAGCTCCTCTCGGCGCTGAGCGGTCGCGCGTGGCCCGGCAACGTCCGCGAGCTCGAGAACACCATCGCGCGGCTCTTGGCGCTCTCGCCCGGTGGCCCGATCGGGGCGAGCGCGCTCGAGCACGTCGCGAGCGCGCCGACGGCGGGCGGCGGCAGCTACCGCGAGTCGATGGCAGCCCACGAGCGGCAGCTGCTCGAGACCGCGCTTCGAGACGCGGGCGGCAACCAGTCCGAGGCCGCCCGACGCTTGGGGATGTCGCGGGTGACGATGCTCGATCGGATCAAGCGCCTCGGCCTCCGCTGAAAGCCGGGGCTCGCTGCGGTCCGTCACCTCCCTCGCGTGCGATGCCGCGCGGCACGCGCTACTCGCCGCGCCGTGAATCAGTGTCAGCGCTGCGGCGCCCATGGGCCGACGAAGAACGTCACCATCCCCACCTCCATCGGCCTCGTGATCGCCGTCCGCATGAGCACCGCCCGGGGCCACTGGTGCCGCCGCTGCATCGACGCGGAGCTGGGCAAGGCGACGCTGACGACGGGTCTCTTCGGCTGGTGGAGCATCATCGGCCTCATCCTCACCCCCGCGTTCTTGGCGCTCAACCTCGCGACCTTCCTCCGCACCCGCGGCCTGCCGCTGCAAGGCGATGCGCCGACCGCCATCGGAGGCGCGGTTCCGATGGCCGCGAGCGCGGCGCCGGCCGCCGAGGACCCGAAGGCGGGTCTCTTGCTTAAGCTGGCCGTCGCCGCGGTGCCGATCCTGATCGGGATCGTGCTGATCGCCTTCTTCGCCTACACCTACGCGACCGGCACCGACCCGCGCGATCAGCAGAACAGCCCGCTGTGCATGGCGTGCAGCTTCGTGGGCTGCGTGCTCCCCGGCGTCGTGGGCGCCGCCTATGCGCTCTACCGCGCCAACCGCCCGACATGATCGGGGCCCCTCGCGCGTAGAGTCGCTCACCCTATGACCGATCCCTCACCGCGATCGACCGGCCCGAGCGTCGGCCGTCCTCCGCGCGGCTGGCTGCGCCCCGCCTTGGGCACGACGCTGCTCGTGGTCTTGCTCTGGGTGATGCTGAACGGGCTCGAGCAGTGGGCGGTGGGCGCGCTGATCACCGCGCCCAACCACGGCCACACGCCGGACCCCGGAGATCCGCCGCCCGACGCGCGACGGGTGCGCATCGAGCGCGAGGGGGCGAGCATCGAGGCCTTCGTCTTCGCGCCCGAGGGCGACGCACGCGCCACCGCGGTGATCCTGCACGGCCTCGGCGATCAGAAGGCGTCGTTCATCGACACGGCGCGCACGTTCGCGCGCGAGGGATACCGGGCCGTGATCGTGGACCTGCGGGGACACGGGCACTCCAGCGGCGACTGGCTCAGCTACGGCTTGCTCGACGCCGACGACGTAGGCGCCGTCCTCGACGAGATCGAGGGCGACGCGCACGCGACGCTCGGGCCCGTGGTGATCGTGGGCCCGAGCTACGGCGGCGCGGTGGCGCTGCGCTTCGCGGCGCAGGATCCCAGGGTGCGCGCCGTCGCGACGATCGCGACCTTCGCCTCGCTCCGCGGGATCCTGCCGAACTACGCGCGGCGGATGGCCCCGATGCTGCCCTCGCCCCCCGAGTGGTTCATCGACTGGGCGCTGCGCGACGCGCGAGCCGAGAGCGGGATCGACTACGACCTCTGCGACTCCCGCGAGGCCGTCCGCGCGGTGCGAGCTCCGATCTTGTTCCTGCACGGTGAGGCCGACGTGCACATCCCGATCGAGAACGCCGAGGCGCTCTACGCGGTGTGCTGGCCCGATCAGTGCCGCTTCGAGCGCCGCGCCGGGCAGGACCACATCAGCATCCTCTCCGACGAGGCCAGCTGGTCGATGGTGCGCGCGTTCTTCGACGAGGTGCTCGCGCGCTGAGCGCGGCGCTCGGCCGTCGTCGGGGCGCGGATGGTCTTGGCGCGGAGCGCGTCGCTCAGCGCGCGCAGCCGTCGTCGAGGGCGTGGATGGTCTCGCCCTCGCCCTCGGGCATCGAGAAGAGGCTCGCTCCGTCGTGCGAGAACGCGAGCGCCTCGCCTTGGAACTCGGAGATCGGCGGCAGCTCGAGCGGCCTCACCGACCAGCGGCTCGCGGCGTCTCCTTCGCTCGCTGGCACCAGCCACACCTGGCGATACGTGCGGATCACGAAGCGCCCGGCCTCGTCACCGTCGGCCGCCGTGATGGAGTCGGCGAGGCTGCGCCCCGGCAACAGATCGACCACGTGCTCGAGCACGCGGGTGCTCCCATCGACGTGCGGCGCGGCCGCCCGGTACACGGCGTGCGGGCCTTCGTTCACCTTGCTGAGCAGGTAGAGGTCGCCGGTGCGGTGATCGAAGACCAGCGCTTCGCAGTCGTGCGGGGTGTCGGGGTACGTGAACGAGAAGCGCTCGAACGCCGCGACGTGCACGGTCTCACCTGCGCTCGGGAGCGGCGGGATCTCCGAGCGGATGACCTCGACCCGATCCCGCGGCGAGCCTCCGTCGCGCGCCGCGTTGTCGCCCACGTCGCCGAGGTAGATCCACTCGCGCCCATCGACGTGCTCGATTGTTGCGTCCTCGATGTCGAACGAGGGCGCCCCGTCCACGACGATCTCCGCCCGCACGGCGCCCTCCGGTGTGAGCGCGAAGTAGCGAGCCACCGACTCCCCGGAGTCGTTGTGAACGAAGAGCACGCCGGGATCGCGGCGGCTCGCGACCATCCCCGAGACCTCGGTCAAGCGGGGATCGTTCACCGTCGCGACGTCGCGGTACGCGCTCCAGCCGCAGGAGGGCGCGTCCGTGTCCGAGCGATCGCCGCCATCGGCGGTCGCTGCGTCGCTGGGGAGCGGCGCCGCGCCGCAGCCGAGCAGCGCGAGGGAGACGATCAGGATGCGAACCATGCGGGGATCGTACCGTTGGGCGGAGACAGAGACAGAGACAGAGACAGAACCAGAGACAGAGACAGAACCAGAACCAGAGACAGAGACAGAGACAGAGACAGAACCAGAGACAGAACCAGAGACCGAACCAGAACCAGAACCAGAACCAGAACCAGAGACAGAGACAGAGACAGAGACGGAACCAGAGACAGCGCCGTGGTCAGCGCACCGGCCTCGCGCGGCCGTGGAACCACGAGCGCATCTCCGCCATCGCGGTGAGCTGCTCTGCGGGGGCGTGGCGCCGGCACGTGCTCAGCTCGGGGCTTCCGCTGGCCGCGCCCCAGCGCACCTCCGGGCAGTCGTTGGGGTTCCACGCCACCTCGATCGCGGGCGCGCGCGCGACCAGATCGGCCAGCGTCAGCTCGGCGCTCGATCCGTCGCTCCGGGTGTAGCGGAAGCGGCGCTCCGCCAAGAGGGCGTCGCGTCGCGTCTCGAGGCGCGTGATCGCCTGATCGAGCGTCTCGCCGGTCGGCAGGTGAAAGCGTTCCGGCCGCCGCCGCACCGCCTCGGGGAAGCCCACGACGGTGTCGATCGCGATCAGCAGGCGCATGTCGCGAGAGGGCGTGGAGAAGTCCTCCCAGGGGCCCTCGGTGAGGAAGATGTCGATGCCCTCGGGCATCTCGATCACGCCACCGGGATGCGAGCGGAACCACGCCTCGCCGTTGTCGATCGAGACGACCCGCCGCACCGTCGACTCCTCGAGCGCATCGACGAGTGCGATGAGCCGCGTCTCGGGATCGAGGGGGCGCGGATCGATGAGCGCCTCCATCGCGTCGTAGAAGTCGTCGGTCGTGCCGCGGTATTGTTCTCGCGACCACGGCGTGTGGCCCGCGCGGCGGATCTCGTCGTTCAGCAGCGTCACGTACGTCCCCTCGCGGCTGTCGTAGACGACGGGACGGAAAGCCTTGAAGCCCGCGCCGACGTCGGTCGTGTCGGGCGTGAAGAGGAACGTGCCGCGCCAGAACGTGCGCCGGCCGATGGTGCCGTCGGGCTGGGCGTCGGCGCCGAGCAGGATCCCGCTGCGCGGCGTCCCGTCGTCGTCGACCGACGGCGGCACCCACTGGACCAGCACCAAGAGGTGCCCGTAGGGATCCGCGAACACGGTGCCCGGTCGCAGCGCCTCGCGCGTCATCGGGACCGGATAGAGATCGGTCGCGTCGTCGCCCGGCGCCGTGCGACCGCTCGCCGAGTGCACGCCGCTCGCGAGGTTGCGGGTGGCGAACGCCTGGAACGCGGTGACCTCGTTCGCGAACGAGTGAGGCGTCGCGTTGGTGATCCACTCCCCGCAGGTCGGCGGTGAGCCGGCGCGACCGCGCGAGCAGCGGTGGAACGCGAAGGGCAAGCGCAGCTTCCACGCGAAGTACGCCCGCAGGAAATAGGGAAGATCCGCGCAGTCGGGCACCAGCTCGAGGCCCACCCGATCCTCGAAGGGCAACCTCGTGTCCGGCACGGCCTCCTCGTTCAGGCCGAGGTGGTCGTGCAGCAGGTTGTGCGCCGGATCGCGCAGCAGCTCCGAGAGGCTCGACCACGTGCGCTCGTCGCCGACGGGGAACGCGAAGAGCTGCTCCACGAACGCCGCGTAGAGCGCCTCGGTGTCGGCCTCCCAGCGCCACCGCGGCTCCCACACGTCGGGGAAGAGCGCGGCCGGCGCCGCCGCTTCGGTCGGCGCGCCGGGCGCGGTGAACGAGCCAGGCTCCCACCCGACCGTCGGCGTCGGCGCGGGCTCGGGCTCGCGCAGCGTGGGCTCCGGGGGATGACGCATCACCCCCACCCGGTCGCACGCCGCGACGTGGGTTCCGTCGGCGTACCCGATCGTCCAGCGCCCGGCCATCGGCCGCTCGACCTCCACCCACTCGGCGTACGGCGGACCCCCGAGGCGGTGCCGCTCGGGCACGACCCGCGTTCCGTCGGGCGCGATCAGCTGCAGCCGCGCCGCGCCGTGGCGCTCGGTCGAAGTCACGATCACCCGCAGGCGATGCCCCGCGTAGGGCTGCGCGGGCGAGGTGACGATGCGGGTGTCGACCGAGTCGCTGCAGCTGCTGGGCACCACGAACGGCGCCGCGCTGCGCGGCTCGATGGGCGCGCCGAGATCGCCCTCGGGCACCGGACCGAGCACCGCGATTCGAGTGAGGCGCTCGATGAACGCGCGGCGCGAGGTGTCGCGCCCGAGCTCGAGCCCGCTGATCGAGACGCGGTTCACGTGCATCAACCGCTCGCCGCGCTCGGGATCCTCCGCCACGCACGGCTCGAGGTACTCGGCGAACGAGTGGAGCGCGCGCGGCTCGCCCTCGGCGTCACGTCCCAGGTAGATCATCACGTGCCCGGGGAAGTGCATGAGCACGATGCCCTGCTCGAGCGCGCGGTCGAGGATCGCCAAGCGCTGCGCCTCGGTCATCGTGTCGGGCACGGGGATCGAGAACGATCCCGCCTCCGCCTGACGCGCCGAGTTGCGCGGCATGTCGAGCTCGAAGGTGGAGAGCACGTCCATCACGAGCTCGGAGCAGTCGAGGCCCCCGTTCATGCCGCCCCAGCCGTACGGCTCGCCGAGGTGGCGGAACGCTTCGGTGAGGAACGCGCGGCGTGTGAGCGGGCGCGAGGTCGCTTCCAGGACGCCGGGCGGCAGCGGCGCGCTGCGGTGCACGCCGTCCGTGCCGGCGAAGAGGACGCGCGTCTCGTCGCGGGGATCGAGCGGGCTCAAGACGTCGGGGCCGAGGGTCACGGCTGCGCCGTCGGGGCTGCTCGCCTCGTAGCTCCAGCGCGCTCGAGCCCGCGCGCCCGACGCCCACGCGCGCAGGTGCACCCGATCGGTGATCGGCGGCGAGAGCGTCGACAGGTCCTCGCTCGAGAGCCACCCGAGCGCGTAGCGCGAGCGCACCAGCGCCATGCCGTTCGGGTAGCTCGCGAGCACCTGCACCAGCTCCTGCCGCTCGATCGTGCTGCACGCGTTGCGATCGAAGGCGGGATCGATCGCCGCACCACCGGTGGGCGCAGTGAAGAACGAGAAGGGCAGCGGCGCGCAGCGCAGGGCGACGGCCGCCGTGGTGATCCGGTGGCTGGCGTCGAGCACGGGCAGGGGCGTCAGCAGCGTGGCGAGCGTGTCCGCGTCGACGCGGCTGCCGTCGGCGGTCACTTGCGCGCCGCTCTCGAGGCGCTCGTGCAGGAGCGCGACCCGCTCGTTCACCGCGGGCTCGATCACCTCGCGCGTCGGCAGATCGGTCAACGCGCGTCGTGCGAAGGGCAGCTCGTCGTCGCCGCCCCCTACGGCCGCGTCGTGCGCCGCGATCGCCGGGGCGTCGAGGAGCGGCGCATCGAGATCGAGGTGCGCTGCCTCGGCACGCGACAGCCAGTAGTCGAGATCGAGCTCGCTGCCTTCGATCCCCGGCAGCGGGCTCGGGGCCTCGCCGGTGGGCTCGCACACGATCGCGTCCGCGCTCGGGTCACCGGGCGAGGTCGCGGGATCCGCCCCATCGGGCGCACCTCCGCAAGAGGCGAGCAGGAGGAGGCATGGGAGAGCGAGACACCGGCGCACGAGCCGATCGTACGAGACGGAGAGAGCCACGTCCCGAGAACGGCGCGGCGCCGCGCTGTCCTTCCCGTCCCGTGCTTGCGAGGCGGCGATGGCGTGCCAACACCGGGGACCATGACGCGCACGAAGGTCTCGGTGGTGCAGATGACGTCGGTCCCCGACGTGGACGCCAACCTCGCAGCGACCGAGCGCTTGATCCGCGAAGCGGCGAGCGAAGGCAGCAAGCTGGCCGTGATCCCCGAGTGCTTCGCGTACCTCGGCCCCGAGGAGGGCAAGCTGAAGATCGCCGAGCCACTGCCTGCGGGTGGACCGATCCTCTCGCGGTGCGCGGCGCTCGCGCGGGAGCTGTCGATCGAGCTGGTGCTCGGCGGCTTCTGGGAGACGGGCCGCGACGCTTCGCACGCCAAGAACGCGTGCGTGCACCTGGACGCGAGCGGCGCGGTGCGCGCGGTCTATCGCAAGATCCACCTCTTCGACGTGGACCTGCCCGACGGCACGAAGCTGCTCGAGAGCGGATCCGTCGAGCCAGGCACCGAGATCGTCACGGCGGACACGGCGCTCGGCAAGCTGGGCCTGAGCGTCTGCTACGACGTCCGCTTCCCCGAGCTCTACCGAAAGCTCGTCGATCAGGGCGCCATCGCGCTCGCCATCCCAGCCGCGTTCACGCTCACCACGGGCAAGGACCACTGGCACGTGCTGCTCCGCGCGCGGGCGATCGAGTCGCAGTGCTACGTCCTCGCCGCGGCGCAAACGGGACTGCATTTCGGGAGTCGGCGCAGCTATGGGCACGCGCTGATCTGTGATCCGTGGGGCACCGTGCTCGCCGAGTGCGGCGAGGGCGAGGGCGTCGCCAGCGCGTGGGTCGACACCGCCGTCGTCGAGCGCATCCGAGCGAGCCTCCCGAGCTTGGCGCACCGCAGGCTCTGACCCGGCGGTGTTCAGCTACATTCCTGCCGCACGCCGACGCGACGACACGCGCTGACCCTTGGGCGCGCGCGCGCTCCGCGCTACATCGCCGCATGCGCGCTTGCTTCCTTCTGTTCGTCGTCTTCGCAGGCTGCTCGCTCTCGCACGCGAGCGATGACACCGGAGTCCCCTCGGCAGACGTCACCCTCGCCGAGCGCGACGCACCGCGCGACGTAGGCCGCGATGCGCCCCCCGTCGAGTCGCCGCTCGCACGCGTGCTTCGATGTGACCTGTCCGACGAGGACGCGCTCACTGCGATGGTCCGCCATCAGTCGTGCCTCGCGCGCCGCGAGTTCGCGAGCGTCGGCGGCTTCTACGAAGCGTGGGAGGCCGGCCTCTTCAGCGCGCTCGAGCCCGGCTACACCAGCTTCGATCCCGGCCTGGGCTGCGAGGCGTGGCGCTGCATCCTCTCCGCGCGCTCCTGCATGGACGCGCAGCTCTGCGAGAACATGGCGCGTCCCTGCGGCGCAGGCGGCGCGCCCTACTGCGAGGGCGAGCGCTTCGTCACCTGCGGCCCCCTCGGCGGGCGCGCGTTCGACTGCACCCAGCTCGGCGCGCGCTGCACCGACGAGGGGTGCGCGCTCGACGGCTGCGTGTTCAGGCCCGGCGACAACTACCAGCTCGGCTGCGACGAAGACGACCTCGTCCTCTGTGAAGGCGCGATCCGCGTCGACTGCGGGGCGATGGGACGCTCGTGCGGCAGCTTCGCGGTCGGCGGTGAGGTGCCGACGCTCTGGTGCAGTCCCCCCGACTTCGGCGGCGCTGGGGCCTACGGCAGCCCAATCGAGTGCACGGCCGGCAGGATCGAGTTCATGAGCGTGAGCGGGCGGGTGGTCGCCTACGACTGCGTTGCCGCAGGTTACGCGGGCTGCGACGAGTGGGGCTGCATGCCCTGATCGCGTGGCGCGCCCGTGGGCGACGCCCTTCCGGTGCGCGCCGTCGTGCTACGAACCCGCCATGACTCTGGGTGCCGGGCGGAAGCTCGTCTGTTCGTCCGTCACCGCGCTCGCGCTGATCGCGTGCGGCGCGGACGCCCCGGCGCCCGAGCCCAGTGCGGTGCCGCTGGCACCGCCGCCTTCCGCGACGAGCGCGCCGACCACGGCGGTGACCGAAACGTCGGCGCCTGCGGAGTCGCCCGTGCCCGCCGCGGCCGCCGTGCCCACCGAGACCATCCCGGTCGGACCCGAGCTCGACCTGCTCCACGCGGTGCGCACCCGTGTGGCCGTCTCCAGCGCATACCGCGACGAGGCCGTCCAGGTCGGTCGCCTCGTCGACGGGGACCTCGAGACTGCGTGGAACTCGCGAACGGGAGATTTGACCGGCGCGTGGATCGAATTCGACGTACCGGCCGACGCCCACGTGCGGGCGATCGCGATCACACCGGGGTTCACCCACGTCACGCCACGCGCGGATCTCTTCACCGGCAACCACCGCATCACGCGCGTTCGGGTGAGCCGCGATGGGACGGTGCTCGGTGAGCACGACCTCGATGGGGAGCGCCGCGAGCTGCTCGAGGTGCCGGTGAACGCGGCGGGTGGTCGCTTTCGGCTCGCGGTGCTCGCGACCACGCCCGGGAGCCGTGAGGACTGGCGGGAGACTTGTGTCTCCGAGTTGCGGGTGCTCGGCACGTCAGCGAGCGCACAGGCCGACGAGTACACCCCCGTCACGTCCATCGGTCCCCTCACCGGATCATCGAGCGACGCTGCGAGCGAGCTCGCCGCGGACGAGGCGATGGACGAGGAGCTCGATGCGGAGATGGCGTCCCTGAACCTGGAGGCCTACGAGGAGGTACTCGAGGATTGGATTGGATACGTCGCCGGGCTCGGCCCCGACCTCGACACCTCGGACATGGACGCGAGCCCCGACACCCTCGCGCGCCAGGCGTCGGTGTCCGACGAACGACGCGCCATCTTCACCCGGGCGGTGGAAATCCTCGAGGATGGGCATCCCGAACGCGCCGCCGCGGCGCGGACGCAGCGCGAGCGCTACGCGGGGCTGTGGGCCGGACGCGGATCGGACCTCGCCTCGCTCCTCGACGGCTACGACGCGTTGGCTGGTTCGCGCTGCGCGCCGGCGCACCGCGTCCACGTCCGAGCGCAGAGCCTGCGCAGCCTGCTGGAGACCCACCTCATGATGCTGGAGCTCGACGCCGACTCTGGCCTCGGGCCCGACGGGCGCAGGCTTCGAGCCGCAGAGCGCGCGGCGCTGCGCGAGCAGCTCGCCTCGGGTAGAGCGTTCCTCAGCTGGATGGGCAGCCATGGCGTTCGTGAGAGCGCGGCGAGCGTGTCCGCGGAGCGCCGCCGCGAGCTGCTCGAAGGCACATCGACGCCGCCCTCTGCGCTCATGAGCGACTGGGAGAGCCTACGGTCCGAGATCGAGCACGCGAATCGAGCGTGCGGAGGGTGACGGGCGCAACCCATCACCCGCCGATCACTCGACGGTGATGCTCGCGACCGAGTCGGTGACCTTGATCCACAGCCAGTGGTTGGTCGCGTCGTAGAAGTAGCCCGACGTCGCCGCCTCGAACGCCGCGAAGTCCGCGACAAACGAGATCACCGTCGTGTCCGCCATCACGGTCGTCGGCCCGGCCTCCGCGCGCAGCCGCGCGATCACGTTGCCCCGCGCGGGCGCGAAGCCGAGCGAGACGCTCGCGCCGCCCGTCATCGTGATGTCGGTCGCGGTGTCCGAGGTCGCGGTGTCCTCCTCGAGGAGGCGGAACGTCGACGTCGTCGCCGCGGGCCAGCCGAGCACCGTCAAGAAGCCCTCGGAGGCGGCGCTCCCGATCCCGTTCACGTCCGTCGCGACGGTGGTGGGCACGATGGCGCCCGCGCGCACGAAGAGCGGCAGGTGCATCCACTCGCTCGCATCGTAGTCCTCGATGGTGGTGCCGCCCGGGAGCGCATCGCCGCTCGGGTCCCACCAGTCGTACCAGTCGGCGCCCGACGGAAGCGGCACGTCGCGACTGCCGCCCGCTGCGACGATCGGCGCGACCAAGAACGCATCGCCGATCGTGTACCGGTAGTCGCCCGCCCACTCGGACTCGGTGCCGATCGGCGTCATGCAGCTGTCGAGCTCCGGCGTCGCGTGAAGCGCCTGAGCGAGGCTGTACCAGTAGGGGACCATCGCGTGGTGCAGGTGCGCCCAGTAGCGGTAGTTCGCGACGGTCTCGTCGACGCGCTCGGGGACGGTCCAAGGCGAGAGGTTCGCGCGGCCGTGCAGCTGCATGAACGGGTTCATCGCGCCCACCGCGACCCAGCGATCGAAGACCTCGCCGTCGAAGGGCACCCGCACGGCGAGCGCGAGGTCGTCGCGATCGAGGTAGCCGCCGATGTCGGAGCCGACGACGACGTAGCCCGCCGCGGCGCTGCGCAGCATCGTCTCGAGCGCGTCCTCCAGACCCACCCAGTCGCGGCGGTTGTCGCCGGCCCACACCACGGGCGCGTGCTCGGGTCGGGCGAAGAAGCGGGTCGTGCGGTCGTAGCTGCGATCCCAGCCGCGCACCATCGTGGTGAAGTCGCGGCCACGGCGCATCACGCCGTACGCCAAGAAGTCGCGGTAGTACTCCTCGCTGTACTCCTGGAACGAGATCTCGCCGGCGTCCGTGGTGATCGGCTCGAGCTCGCCGGTCTCCTCGTTCACCGTCTCCATGTAGCTCTCACCGAAGTCGAGCTTCCACCCGTCGATGCCCGCATCGAGCACGCGGTCCTGGTAGGCGTGCCACCACGCGCGGGCGCGCGCGTCGAAGAAGTCCACGCCGCTGCCCCAGCCCTTCCACCACATGAAGACCTCGCCCTCCTCCGCGAGGAAGCCGCAGGCGCGGCCCTCGTCGAAGGTGATCGCGCGCCCGCGGTACGTGTCGCCGCCCATCTCCACGTCGAAGCTCCGCTCGTTGACCATCTGCGTCGTCCAGAGCACCACGCGGATGTTCATCGCGTGCAGCTGATCGACCATGTCTTCGAAGTCGGGGTAGCGGCTCGGGTTCGGCGTGAAGGTCGTGTAGTGGCTGTCCCACGGCGAGTCGAGCACCACGGCGCCCACGGGGATGTCTCGATCCATGAAGCCCTGGACGAACTCGAACGTGTCCGCGCGATCCGAGATGTCCTTCGAGATCCAAGGCTCGAACGCCCAGCGCGGGGTGTACTCGGGGGGATCGGCCAGCTCGGCCTCGGGCTCGACGTCGACCTCGCACACGAGCGGCGCGTCGGCCCGCGCGGTGTCGGGACCGACGTCCTCGGGCGGCGGGGTCTCGGGGCAGCCAGCGAGGGTGATCGAAGCGACGACGAGCCAACGGCGAAAGGACATGCGCCGCATGGTACCAAACCCCAGGCGCCGACTCGGTGACGGAACGCCCTCAGCGCGAGCGGGTCATGAGCGCACCGGCGACCATCGTCTCGAGCGCGCCCATCACGCCGAAGATCTCGAAGTGGTAGACGGGAAACGCGTAGACGAGCGGGACCATGAGCACCTGGCCCACGACCATCGCGAGCCACGGGATCCCGATCGCCCAGATGGCCGTCGACCAGAGGCACGCGGACACGATCGCGCCCAGCAGCGTGCTCTCGGGCATCGAGAGGCCGAGCGCGCCGAACACCGGCCAGAGCACGACGCCCGCGCCGAAGACGAGCAGCGTGGTGAACACGACGCGCCGGCTCGCGACGTTGGCGAGCTGATCTCTGCGAGTGACCCACGAGGTGATCGCGGTGCCGACCAAGAAGCCGAGGTTGATCAGCGCGAACGCCGCGTGATCGATCGTCAGGATCCTGCTGCGATCGAGCACGCCCGCAGCGACGAGCGAGAGCCCCCACGTCAGGGCCCCCACGTACGTGTTGCGCTGGCGCGTCTTCGCCCCGAGACCGACGTCGGCGTCGCGCGCGATCGCCTCGAGGGCTGCGAGACGCTCCCGCTCCGTCGCCACCGCCGCTTCGATCTCGGCGCGCAGCTCTGGCGGCGCGTCGATCGAGGGCAAGAGCGCCTGCGCCGCGGCCGGCGTCCCGCGCGAGAGCTCGACGTCGATCATCGCGCGCAAGAGCGCGTGCAGCCCGCGCTTGCCTTCCTCGTCCTCGGGCCAGCCCGCGAGCGCTTGTTCGAAGCCGAAGCGGGCCTGGTGAAAGAGCGCGTATCCCTCCGGCGTCAGCGGCCCTTCACTCGCGGCGACCAGCGCTTGCAGCTCGGCCGCGCGGCGGCTCGCGGCTTCGCGCAGCGTGGTGCTGCCCCGGTGCACCAAGAACGACTCGAGCGCAGCCGCGAACGCCTCTGCGCTCGGGTAGCGCGCGTCGCGATCGCGCTCGAGCGCTCTGCGCGCGATCGCGGCGAGCTCCTCGGGGATGGCGCTCGGGTACGCGGCCGGCTCCGCGAGGAACGCCTTGACGATCGCAGCGCGCGCGTCGGTGGCCTGGTGCGGCGCCTGCCCCACGAGGACCTCGTGAAGCGTCGCGCCGAGCAGGTACACGTCGGTGCGCTCGTCGAGCTCGGCGCCCGCGGCCGCCGCCATCTCCGGCGCGAGATAGACCGGCGTGCCCTCGATGTGATGCACCGCGCTCGCGGCGAGCATGCCCTCGGGGACGGGCGCCATCCCCACGGCGATGCCCCAGTCGACCAAGTACACCTCGCCGAACGCGCCGATCATCACGTTGTCGGGCTTGATGTCGCGGTGGAGCACCCGCCGCCGATGCGCGAAGTGCAGCGCGCGCGCCACCTGGATCAGAACGCCGAGGTGCTGCCTTTGGTAGGCCTCGCTCGCGCGCTCGGTATCGCTCGCGGCGGCGAGCAGCTCGGTCCACGGGCGACCCTCGATCCGCTTCATCACGATGAGCGCCGCGCCCGACGCGTCGCGGGTCAGCAAGTGAATGGGCACCACGTTCGGGTGCTCGAGCTGACCGGTGACGCGG
>CAYZQM010000055.1:22126-29848 GCA_964480175.1 uncultured Sandaracinaceae bacterium | reverse complement strand
AGGGTGTGGTTCATGGTGTTTCTCGGTGCTCGCGTCGGCCTCATAGACCGCACTGGGGAGACGATCCAGGGGCCGCGAGCGTGACGCGCGGGGCAGCACGCCTCACCGGAGGCTCACGACGGCTGACGGCCCCAGGGGAACCGATGGCGGCCCGCTCGTTGAATACGCAAGCATCGCGTGGTAGCGCCAGCGACCGTGGTCTCGATCGATCTGCGCCGCCTCCCCCAGCACATCGCCATCATCATGGATGGCAACGGCCGCTGGGCGCAGCTGCGGGGGCAGCCCCGGCCGATCGGGCACAAGCAGGGCAGCGAGTCGGTGCGGCAGATCGTGCGTGCGACCCGCCGCCTGGGGATCCCGGCGCTCACCCTCTACGCGTTCAGCGAGCAGAACTGGCTGCGCCCGCTGACCGAGGTCGACGCGCTGATGGAGCTGCTGCGCGAGTTCTTGCTCTCCGAGCGCGAGGAGATGCTGACCAACGGCATCCGCCTCGAGTTCATCGGCCGCACCGAGCGCCTGCCCTCGATGGTGGGCAACGTCCTGCGCGAGGTCGCCAAGGACACCGCGGGCGGCAAGGACATGGTGCTGACGCTGGCGCTCTCGTACGGCGGTCGCGAGGAGATCGCGGACGCGGCGAAGGCCATCGCCCAGAAGGTGAAGGAAGGCACGCTCGCCCCGCACGAGGTGAACGAGGACCTCTTCGGGTCGCTGCTCCCGTCCATGCGCACCGGCCCCGTGGACCTCTTGATCCGCACCGGCGGTGAGCAGCGCATCTCGAATTTCCTGCTCTGGGGCGCGGCCTACGCCGAGCTCTACTTCGCCGACCGCCTCTGGCCGGAGTACGCGGTCGAGGACCTCTACGAGGCCATCGCTTCATTTCAGTCGCGCGATCGCCGTTTCGGCAAGGTATCGTCCGACGCGTCGGTCTCCGAGCCGGCCGGCAAGGATCGAGAAGAGACCGCGGACGAAGTGCTCGCCGCGACCTCCGCGCGCTCCTGAGCCGCCGCTTCGCCCGACTCGATCCCCTCATGGCGAACGCGTCCTCAGCCCCCGAGCCCACCGCCGGCAACGCTCCGTCCGCAGCCAGCGCGCCCGAGGACGCCAAGGCCAAGCAGGCCGCGTTCCTCCGCAACACGTTCGCGCGCTTGGCCACGGCGCTCGTCGGGATCCCGATCCTCCTCTACTTGATGTTCTGGGCGCCGAGCTGGGCGTTCTCCGTGGTGGTGCTGGCCTGCATCGCGCGCGCGGCGCACGAGACGATGCGGATGACCGTGGTGGGCGTACCGCACCTGCACTGGATCGGGGTCGCGAGCACCACGGCGTTCGCGGGGATCCTGATCTTCGTGCCCACCGTGCCGGCGATCGCGACCGCGATCTTCGGCCTCGGCGCGCTCGGCGCGCTCGCGTCGCTCAGCGCGCCCGAGCCCAACGACGTCGCGGGCATGCGCCTGGCGTGGCTCATCGCGGGTCCGTTCTACGTCGGCGGCCTCCTCAGCAACGTCGGGACGCTGCACCACGTCGATCACGGCGGCGAGTGGGTGCTGCTCGCGATGTGGATCGCGTGGGCCTCGGACACGGGCGCGTACTTCGCGGGCCGCTTCTTCGGCAAGCACAAGCTCGCGCCCCGGGTCTCGCCCAGCAAGACGGTCGAGGGATCGATCGGGGGCCTGCTCGGCAGCCTCACTGGCGCGTTCGCGGCGCACTTCTGGTTCTTGCCCACCTTGCCTCTCCTCCATGCGATCGGCCTCGCCGTGATCGGCGGCGCGCTGGGGCAGGCTGGAGATCTCGTCGAGTCGCTCATCAAGCGCTCGACGAAGGTCAAGGACAGCGGCTCGATCCTCCCGGGACACGGCGGCCTGCTCGACCGGGTGGACGCGCTGATGTTCACCGCGACGTGCTGCGTCCTCTACAACCTGTGGGTGGGCTGACGGCGCTTGATCGTGAGGCGGCGCGCCGGATAGGCTGCGCCCCAACATGCGCCTTTCGCTCTCGGTCCTGGCCGCCTTCGTCCTCGTGCTCACGATGCCCCTCGCCCGCGCGAGCGCGCAGGCGTCGGTGAGCGTCCTCGGGCTCACGTCGCTCGAGGGCGACGACGAGTTCGCGCGGAACTTCAGCGGCGCGCTCCGCCACGCGGCGACGCAGGTCGACGGCTGGACCGTGAGCGACCGCGACGTCGCGCTCACCCAGATGGAGCTCACCCACGACTGCAGCAGCTCGGACGCCGCGTGCATGGCGCAGATCGCGAGCACGCTCGGCTCGACGCGGGTCATCTACGGGACGATCCAGCGCGCCCCCATCGGCACCCGCTACGAGTTCCAGGTCACGCTCTTCCTCTTCGACGCCGAGACGGGCGCGGTCGAGGAGCGCGTCACCCAGAACGTTCCCTCGTCCGACACCGACATCGACGCGCTGCGCACGCCCGCGCGCGACATGGTGCGCGCGCTCTCCGCGGCCACCTCGCCGGGGACCATCCGGGTCACTGGCGCGCCCGACCTCGAGGTCCGCATCGACGGCACGGTCGTCGGTCGCACGGACGCGGGTGGCACGTACGTCTCCGACCCGGTCCCGCCGGGAGAGCACGTGGTTCGCCTGGGCGACGCCGAAGAGCGGGTCACCGTCGGAGGCGGCGAGACGCTCTCCGCGTTCGCGATCCTCGAGAGCGGCGGCGGGGGCGGCGGCGGCGGGTCGGTGCTGCCCTTCGTGGGCATCGGTCTCATGGCTGTCGGCGCGGCGGCCTTGATCGTCTCGTTCTGGTCGATGGGGGAGATCGACTCGGTGAACAACTCGTCCTCGCACGAGCTCTTCCGCCAGATGGTGGGTCGCATCCCCGGAGTCACGGCGTCCGACGACTCGTGCGCCTACGCCGACATGGTGTCGCCCGCGTACGACGGCTGCTCGTACGGCAGCACGATGGAGGTGCTCCAGTACGTGATGCTCGCCACGGGCGTGGTCGCGCTGGGCGCGGGCGCCGCGCTCCTCGTGGTCGGGCTGGGCGAGGACAGCAGCAGCAGCGACGACACGGCTGGCGTGCGCCTTCGGCTCTCGCCCTCGCTGAGCCCCGACCGCGCCTACCTCGGCGCGACCCTCGAGTTCTGAGCGGGTGATCGGGGTGCGGGCGCGCTCGCTCTTCGTCGCGCTCTCGATCGCCTCCGCGATCGGCTGCGGCACCCGCGAGGCGGATCACGCCGCGCCTCGCGCCGAGGAGCGCTTCGAGCCGCTGCAGCTCGTCGCAGGGATCGCGTGGCGCGCCGAGGCGCCGCTCCTCGGACGTCGCCCCAGCTCGGATCTGAGGGTCGCGGAGTACGCGGTGCGCAACCACGCCGACGCGGAGCTGGTCGTGTTCCACTTCGTCGGTGAGTCGGGCGCCGAGGGCGGGAGCGTGCGCGACAACGTCGACCGCTGGCTCGAGCAGTTCGAGCAAGCCGACGGTCGTCCGACCCGCGAGGTGGCCGAGATCGACGCGCGCGAGATCGACGGCCGCCCGGTCACGATCGTCCGCGCCAGGGGGCGCTTCTCTGGCATGCGCGGCTCCGGCGCTGCAGAGAACGTCGAGGACTACGCGCTGTACGGCGCGATCGTGGAGGCGCCCGAGGGCTTGGTGTTCTTCAAGCTGCTCGGACCTCGCGCGGGGGTCGAAGCAGCGACGGACGCGTTCGAGGATCTCCTCGACTCCATCCGCGTCGTGCACGGCTGAGCGGCCTCACGCCGCGAGCGCGACCGCACCCACCTCGGCGCATCGCGCTTCACACCGCGCGCACTCGCTCACGCAGCGCGCGGCCACCGCGTCGTCGCTCAGCGCGCCGCACGCCTCGCGGGCGCGGGCACAGGCTTCGGCGCAGGCGACCAGCGCGTCGCGCACCGCCTCGACGTCCGGCGTTCGAAGCGCAGCGAGGCGCGCTGCCGTCGCGCCACAGATCGAGGCGCACGCGAGCAGGTCGCCCGATGACACACCTCGCTGCCCCAAGTGCTCCGCGGCGACGATCGAGGCGAGCTCGCACGCCACGCAGACCTCGTAGATCGCCAGCAGGCGCGCGCGCTCGCCTTCCTCGAGGTCGATCCGCGTCGAAGAGCGTCGGGTGCGGCGGGGCAGGGCGGTCGTGGTCATGGCGGGGCTCGTGGAGGGTCAGGTAGAGGAAGGAGGCGCTGTCGCGCAAAGAAGTGACAACGCAGGCCCTAAGCGAGGCGCGTGCCAACGCGCGCTCTGCCGGCGATGCCCGCGCCGTGTACCCTCGCCGCGTGGACAAGCGCGCGTGGCTCGGACTCGGGACCGTCGTCGCCGTCGCGCTCGTCGCCCTCGCGATCACGCTGCCGGGCGCTGCTCCCGACGAGCGGCCCATCCCGAGCCCCGATCCGCGCTGGCACTTCGCCGACATCCCTCGCATCGACGTGCACACCCACATCCCGCCCAACCAGTACCGCTGGGCCGCCGCGACGTTCGCGCGCTTCGGCGTGCGCATCGCGCTCAACGCGTCGGGCGGGCATCCGTCGGGCGGTGGTCTCGAGGACACGATCGCCGCGAGCGACACCGTGCGCGGCGCGATTCGCTCGTACTGCTCGCTCGACTTCAGCGAGGTGGAGGCGCCCGACTTTCCGGCGTACGCCATCCGCACCCTCGATAACTGCCGCGCCCAAAGCACGGTGGGCCTGAAGATCAGCAAGGCACTCGGGCTGGGCTACATGCTGAGCGACGGAACGCTCTTGCCGGTGGACGATCCGCGCCTCGACGTCGTCTTCGAGCACGCGGGCGAGCTGGGGATGCCGGTGCTGATCCACAGCGGCGATCCGCAGGCGTTCTTCCGCCCCTCGACGCCGGACAACGAGCGCTACGCCGAGCTCTCCGCGCACCCCAGCTGGAGCTTCTACGGGCCCATCCCCGATGGCCCCGAGGGCGCGGTGTGGCCGAGCTGGCAAGAGGTCTTCGATCAGTTCGAGCGACGCGTCGCCCGCCACCCGAACACCCGCATCCTGGGCGCGCACTTCGGCAACGCGCCCGAAGAGCCCGAGACCGTCGCGCGGATGCTCGAGCGCTACCCGAACCTGTACGTGGAGACCGGCGCGCGCGTCCCCGAGATGGGCCGCTTCGATGCCGACCGCATGCGAGAGATCTTCGAGCGCTTCCCGACGCGCATCCTCTTCGGCACCGACTTTCAGATCGGACGACGGGGGACGCTCGCGCTCGGCAGCGCAGGCGCGGAGCCCGACACCGAGGATCGGATCCCGTTCTTCTACGAGCAGCAGTTCCGCTACTTCGAGACCGACGACGAGGACTTCGCCCACCCGACGCCCATCCAGGGCGACTGGACGATCGATGGCATCGCGCTCTCGCACGAGCTGCTCGAGCGCTTCTACTTTCGCAACGCCGTCGAGCTCTTCGGCTTGCCCGACCCGAGCGCCGAGGACGCTGCGGCGTCCGATCGCTGAGCGCGTTCGGTCGCGCGATCGCTCACTTCGGAGGCGGCGGCGCTTCGTCCTCGATCGCGCGGCCGGACTGATCGAGCGCCTCGTCGAAGCGGTCGCCTGCGGTCGCGGGATCGTCCGCGGCCTCGCGCGCGGCCTCCTCGCGATCGTCGATGCCCGCGGCTTCGGCGCTGGGATACACGCCGGTCGGCGTCTCGGCGCGCGACGTCGCACCGGGCTCTCCGTCGAGCCAACACCCGGTCGCGACGAGCGCGATGAACGGACTGACCAAGATGATGCGGGCGAGCTGCATGGCGGACCTCTTCATCGGGTGGGACGACTTCATCGGCTGGGACGACTTCATCGGGTGACCGAGGCTTCAGCCTTCGCTGCCATCGGTGGCCTCGCCCTCGATGGCCTCGCCCTCGACCGTGTGCGTGGTGGTCGTGGTGTCGGTCGTCGCGCGTCCGCTGTCGTCGACCACCGTGGTGGTCTCCGTGGTGCGGCGCTCCTCGGCGCCGGTGTCCGTCGTCACGACCGTCTCGGTCCGGGTGGTCTCCGTGCGTGCCGGGCCCCCACAGCCCGTGGTCTCGAAGAGCGCGAGGACCAGCGCGCCGCCCAAGAGGACGGGACGCAAGAGAGCGAGGCGGAGGACGGCGGGCTCGAGGAACATGGGTGGACTCCTGGGTGCGGGGACTGACGAGGGAACGTCCGACCCTTCCGCAACCGCCATGCCGCGCCGAGCACCCCGAATCGGGCCTCCATCGAGGCCGCTTCTGCCCCAGGTCGTGGCGTCAGGGTACGGACACCGCGCAGCGCCATCGGGATGACGTGACAACCGTGGCTCGATGCCACATGCGGCATCCGTGCAGCGGGCTCGATCGTACGTCGTGCGCCGTGCTTTGGGGATTGACCTCCATCGCGCCGCCAAACGATGCTGGCCGCCGTGCCCGACAAGGAAGAGGCGCCGGCGCGGGGCAGTGCGGTGCCCCTCGCGCGGAGCAGAGATCAACAAGAAGGCAGCGGTCAGCACGAGCTCCGCGCGCTGCAGATCTTGGTCGTCGACGACGACGCGCGGAACCTGACGGCGATCGAGGTCGCGCTCGAGGGGCTCTCGGCGCAGCTCGTGATGGCGCGCTCGGGCGCCGAGGCGCTCCGGCACCTCCTCGAGCGCGAGTTCGCGCTCATCCTGCTCGACGTGCAGATGCCGGGGCTCGACGGCTTCGCCACCGCGCGCCTCATCCGCGAGCGCGCGCGCAGCAAGCACATCCCGATCATCTTCGTCACCGCGCACCACCAAGACGACAGCGAGGTGCTGCGCGGCTACGAGCTCGGCGCCGTGGACTTCCTGTTCAAGCCGATCGTGACGGAGGTCCTGCGGAGCAAGGCGCAGGTCTTCGTCGAGCTGCACCGCCGCACCGAAGAAGTGAGGCTGCAGGCCGAGCGCGTTCGGGAGCTCGAGCGGCAGAACTTCGAGCAGCGCATCGAGCGCGAGCGGGAAGGGTGGCGCGCCGAGAGCATGCGCCGCGAGATGGAGGAGCAGCGCCGCATCAACGCCGAGCTTGCCGAGGCCGACCGACAGAAGAACGAGTTCCTCGCGATGCTCGGCCACGAGCTGCGCAACCCACTCGCGCCGGTGCTGCTGGCCCTGCAGCTCATGGAGATGGTCGGCCTGCCCGATCCGAACTTGGTCAAGGCGCGCGCGGCTGCCGAGCGTCAGGTGCGCCACCTGACCCGGCTGGTCGACGACCTGCTCGACGTCGCGCGCATCGAGCGCGGCAAGTTCGATCTCCAGCTCGCGCCCCACGATCTGCGCGACCTGGTCCGTCAGGCGGTGGAGACGGCCGACCCCGCGATGAAGCAGCGCAAGCACGAGCTCGTGTTCACCGTCCCCGACGAGCCGTTGCACGTGATGGGCGACGGCGTGCGCCTCGTGCAGGTGGTGGCGAACCTGCTGCACAACGCCGCGCGCTACACCGAGCCCGGCGGCCACGTGAAGGTCTCCGTCGACAAGGTGGGCGACGACGCGCGGATCGAGGTGGCCGACGACGGGGCGGGCATCGCCCCCGAGTTCCTGCCGCGCGTGTTCGACACGTTCGTCCAAGCCAAGCGTGGTCAGGGGCTCGGGCTCGGCCTGACGCTGGTGCAGCGGATCATCCAGCAGCACGGCGGCTCGGTGGAGGCGCGTAGCGCGGGGCTGGGCGAGGGCAGCTCGTTCGTGCTCCGGGTTCCGCTCGGTGAGCCGCCGACCCACAAGATCACGCTCCCCGACGAGGTGCGCGCTTCGCAGCAAGGCCCGCTGCGCGTCGTCGTCGTCGACGACAA
>CAYZQM010000055.1:0-22116 GCA_964480175.1 uncultured Sandaracinaceae bacterium | reverse complement strand
CGGGCAACGACGACATCCGCGACACCATGCGCCAGGTCGTCGAGGGCCTCGGGCACGAGGTCTTCACCGCCGCCGATGGCGCCGGCGCCGTCGCGCTGATCGCGAAGGTGAAGCCGGATCTCGCGCTGCTCGACGTGGGCCTGCCGGACTTCGACGGGCTCGAGGTGGCGCGCCGCGTCCGCAAGGATCCGAGCATCGCGTCGACCCACCTCGTGGCGATCACCGGCTTCGGCCAGGCGCTCGATCGAGCGGGCGCGCTCGAAGCGGGCTTCGACGAGCACCTCGTGAAGCCCGCCTCCACCGACGACATCCGCAAGGTGGCGAGCCGTGTGGGCCGCCGCGAGAGCTGAGACGGCTCGACCCCGAGTGTTCGATTTCGATTCCGCGACGACGGAGCTGCCATGACGACGAGCAAGAGCGCGACCGAGACCCCCGCGCGCGCCAAGAAGGCGCCGCCCAAGACCGCCCCTCCGAAGAAGGCCGCATCGAAGAAGGCCCCACCGAAGAAGGTAGAGCCCAAGCGCGCGGCCGCGGCGCGGCGCGAGCTCCCCGAGCTCGACGTGGAACCGAGGGCCTCGCGCACCAGCAACGGCCACCTCGCGGCCGCGCGGACCGAGAGCGCGCTGTCGCGGCGCGAGCTCCTCGCCGCGCTGCGATCGCTCAAGCGCGGTGACTTCGCGGCGCGCCTCCCCGAGCACCACACGGGGCTCGACGGAGAGATCTGCGAGGCGTTCAACGAGCTCTGCGCGATGACGGACTCGCTGCGCGAAGAAGCGGAGCTGGTGCGCCAGGGCGTCAAGATGGAGGGCCGCACCCGGCGGCGCCTCCGCCGTCACGCGTTCAACGGCGGCTGGCGCGACGTGGTGAACCACGTGAACGAGAGCCTCGACGAGATGGCCGAGCACGCCGAGCAGATGGCGCGGGTCATCGGCGCGGTGCGCAACGGCGATCTGCGGCAGAGCATCGACATCGAGGGCGGCGATCAGGCGCTGCGCGGCGACTTCCGGCGCCACGCGCTGGCCGTGAACGACATGGTCTCGCAGCTCAGCCACTTCGGCTCGGAGGTCACCCGCGTCGCGCAGGAGGTCGGCGTGGCCGGCGAGCTCGGCGCGCAGGCGAAGGTGCCCGGCGTGAGCGGGACGTGGAAGGAGCTGACCGACTCCGTGAACCTGATGGCGAGCAACCTCACCGAGCAGGTGCGGGAGATCGCGCGGGTCACCACGGCGGTCGCGCAGGGCGACCTGTCGCAGACGGTGAACATCGAGGTGCGCGGCGAGATCCTCGAGCTGAAGAACACCATCAACACGATGGTCGCGCAGCTCGGCAGCTTCGCCGACGAAGTCACGCGCATGGCGCGCCAGGTCGGTACCGAGGGCATCCTCGGCGGCCAGGCGCAGGTGCGCGGCGTGAGCGGCACCTGGCGCGAGCTGACCGAGAACGTCAACTCGATGGCCAACAACCTGACCCTTCAGGTGCGCAACATCGCCGAGGTCTCGACCGCGATCGCCAGCGGTGATCTGAGCCGGAAGATCACGGTCGAGGTCAAGGGCGAGATGCTCGAGCTGAAGAACACCATCAACACGATGGTCGATCAGCTCTCCGCGTTCGCGGACGAGGTCACCCGCGTCGCGCGCGAGGTCGGCAGCGAGGGCGTGCTGGGCGGCCAGGCGCAGATCAAGGGCGTGAGCGGCACGTGGCGCGAGCTGACGGACAACGTCAACTCGATGGCCCAGAACCTCACCGGGCAGGTGCGCAACATCGCGGAGGTCGTCACCGCGATCGCCGAGGGCGATCTCGGTCGCAAGATCACCGTCGACGCGCGCGGCGAGATCCTCCAGCTCAAGAACACGATCAACAGCACGGTCGACAAGCTCAACCACTTCGCGGCCGAGGTCACCCGGGTCGCCCGCCTCGTCGGCACCGAAGGAACGCTCGGCGTGCAGGCGGAGGTGCGCGACGTCTCCGGCATCTGGAAGGAGCTCACCGACAACGTCAACACGATGGGTCGGAACCTCACCGATCAGGTGCGCGACATCGCGGAGGTCACGACCGCCGTCGCGCACGGTGATCTGAGCAAGAAGATCACCGTCGAGTCCCGCGGCGAGATCCTCCAGCTGAAGAACACCATGAACGACATGGTGGACTCGCTCGGCAGCTTCGCCGACGAGGTCACCCGCATGGCGCGCGAGGTCGGCACCGAGGGCGTGCTGGGCGGTCAGGCGTCGGTCCGCGACGCCAAGGGCATCTGGAAGGAGCTGACCGACAACGTCAACTCGATGGCGAACAACCTCACCAACCAGGTGCGGAACATCGCCGAGGTCGCGACGTCGGTCGCCGGCGGCGACCTGAGCAAGAAGATCACGGTCGGCGCCAAGGGCGAGGTGCTCGACCTCAAGAACACCTTGAACGCGATGGTGGATCAGCTGAACGCGTTCGCCTCCGAGGTCACGCGCGTCGCGCGCGAGGTCGGCGTCGAGGGCAAGCTGGGCGGTCAGGCCGCGGTCGCGGGGGTGCGCGGCACGTGGAAGGAGCTGACCGACAACGTGAACATGATGGCGAGCAACCTGACGAATCAGGTGCGCGACATCGCCGAGGTCACGACGGGCGTCGCGAACGGCGACCTGAGCCGAAAGATCGTCGTCGACGCGCGGGGCGAGATCCTCGAGCTGAAGAACACGATCAACACGATGGTCGATCAGCTCAACGGCTTCGCCTCCGAGGTCACGCGCCTCGCGAGCGACGTCGGTATCGAGGGCAAGCTGGGCGGTCAGGCGGACGTGCGCGGCGTGAGCGGCACGTGGCGCGATCTCACCGACGCCGTGAACTCGATGGCGAACAACCTCACCGACCAGGTGCGGAACATCGCGCTCGTCGCGCGCGCCATCGCCGAGGGCGACCTGCAACAGAAGATCGTCGTCGACGCGCGGGGCGAGATCTTCGCGCTGAAGAACACGATCAACACGATGGTCGATCAGCTCAACGGCTTCGCCGACGAGGTCACGCGCGTCGCACGCGACGTCGGCGTGGAAGGCAAGCTCGGCGGTCAGGCCCAGGTGCGCGGCGTACGCGGCACCTGGAAGGAGCTGACCGACAACGTGAACATGATGGCGAGCAACCTGACGAACCAGGTGCGCGACATCTCGCAGGTCTCCACCGCCATCGCGCAGGGCGACCTCGGTCGGAAGATCACGGTCGAGGTCCGCGGCGAGCTGCTCGAGCTGAAGGTCACCATCAACACGATGGTCGATCAGCTCTCGGCGTTCGCGGACGAGGTCACGCGCGTCGCGCGCGACGTCGGCGTGGAGGGCAAGCTCGGCGGTCAGGCGGACGTGCGCGGGGTCAGCGGCATCTGGAAGGAGCTGACCGACAACGTGAACATGATGAGCTCCTCGCTCACGAACCAGGTGCGCGACATCGCCGAGGTCACCACGGCCGTCGCGCAGGGCGACTTGAGCCGGAAGATCACGGTCGAGGTGCGGGGCGAGATCCTCGAGCTGAAGAACACGATCAACACGATGGTCGATCAGCTCAGCTCGTTCGCCGACGAGGTCACCCGCGTCGCGCGCGAGGTCGGCACCGAGGGTGTGCTGGGCGGTCAGGCCGAGGTGCGCGGCGTCAGCGGCACGTGGCGCGAGCTGACCGACAACGTGAACGTCATGGCGCGCAACCTCACCGAGCAGGTGCGCGGCATCGCGCGCGTCGTGACGGCGGTCGCGAACGGCAACCTGCGCCAAGAGCTGAAGCTCGCCGCCGAGGGCGAGATCGCGGCGCTGGTCACCACCATCAACGGGATGATCGAGACGCTCAGCGTGTTCGCGGATCAGGTCTCCGGCGTGGCCCGGGACGTCGGTTTCGAGGGCAAGCTCGGCGGTCAGGCGCACGTGCCCGGCGCCGCCGGCATCTGGGGCGACCTGACCGACAACGTGAACGAGCTCGCGGGCAACCTGACCCGGCAGGTGCGCGCGATCGGCGACGTCGCCACCGCCGTGACCAAGGGCGATCTGACGCAGAGCATCGACGTCGAAGCGCGCGGCGAGGTCGCGATGCTGAAGGACAACATCAACCAGATGATCCTCACGCTCGCCGAGACCACGCGGGTCAACGAGGAGCAGGACTGGCTCAAGACCCACCTCGCGCAGTTCACCCGGATGCTCCAGGGCCAGCGCGAGCTCTCCACGGTCGCCGATCAAGTGCTCAGCCAGCTCGCCCCCGTCGTCGAGGCGCAGCACGGCGCGTTCTACGTCGCGGAGCGCGACGAGGACGACGCGATGGTGCTCAAGCTCTTCGCGAGCTACGCGTTCAACGATCGCAAGCGGGTCGCGAGCGAGTTCCGCCTCGGCGAGGGGCTGGTCGGGCAAGCGGCGCGCGAGCGCAAGCGCATCTCCGTGATCGACCTGCCGGGCGACTACATCCGCATCGGCAGCGCGCTCGGCGAGGCCGCGCCCAAGAGCGTGGTCGTGGTGCCGATCCAGTACGAGGGATCGGTCAAGGGCGTGATCGAGCTCGCGAGCTTCCGTCCCTTCACGGCGATCCAGCTCGCGTTCCTCGATCAGCTCCTCGAGTCGCTCGGCATCGTCGTCGCGACGATCGAGGCGACGATGCGCACCGACGAGCTGCTGCGTCAGTCGCAGAGCATGGCCGTCGAGCTCCGCACCCAGCAGGACGAGCTGCAGCTCACCAACGAGGAGCTGGAGCAGCAGGCGCGCGCGCTCAAGGCGCAGCGCGATCAGGTCGAGCGGAAGAACAAGGAGGTCGAGCTCGCCAAGGCCGAGCTCGAAGAGAAGGCCGAGCAGCTCGCGCTCACCTCCAAGTACAAGTCGCAGTTCCTCGCGAACATGTCGCACGAGCTGCGGACGCCGCTCAACAGCCTCCTCATCCTCTCGCGCCAGCTCGCGGAGAACCGCGAGGGCAACCTCACCAACCGCCAGGTCGAGTTCGCCGAGACCATCCACCACTCGGGCGCCGACCTGCTCACGCTGATCAGCGAGATTCTGGACCTGGCCAAGATCGAGTCGGGCACGATGGCCCTCTCGATCGTCGACGTCTCGATCGCCGAGACCGCCGAGTTCATCACCCGGAGCTTCGCGCACGTCGCGGAGGACAAGCAGCTGGCGTTCTCGGTCGCGATCGATCCGACCGTGCCGACCGCGATCGCGACCGACGACATGCGGCTCAAGCAGGTCCTGCGGAACCTGCTCTCGAACGCCTTCAAGTTCACCGACACGGGCTCGGTCGCCGTGCGCATCGAGAGCGTGCCGGGCGAGACGGCCGACGCGTCGCCCAGCATCGCGTTCATCGTCGAGGACACCGGCATCGGGATCGCGCATGACAAGCAGCGCATCATCTTCGAGGCGTTCCAGCAGGCCGACGGGGGGACGAGCCGTCGCTACGGAGGCACCGGCCTCGGCCTCAGCATCAGCCGCGAGATCGCCACCCTGCTGGGCGGCCGAATCCGGGTCGAGAGCGCGCCGGGCGAGGGCAGCCGCTTCACGCTCCAGCTGCCGCTGCGCCGCGAGGCGCCCGCCACGCCGACCCCCTTGCCCGCGCGGGTCGGGGCTTCGAGCAGGACATGCTCGGTTCCGCCGAACTGGATGAAATCACGGCCGATCTTGCCGAGCAGCAAGCCTGCCCGCGCGGAGCGAGCTCGTCCCGCCGGCGCTCACGCCGCCTCTACGCAAGGTCGTGCCGCTGACCCCGAGCGCCGGCCAGCCTCGGATCATCGAGGACGACCGCGAGCGCATCGGCCCCGGGGATCGCGCCGTACTCGTCGTCGAAGACGATCCGGTCTTCGCGGGGATCCTCGTCGACTGTGTGCGCGCGCGCGGTCTCTACGCGCTCGTCGCGATCGACGGCGAGAGCGCGCTCGCGCTCGCGCGCCGCCACAAGCCTCGCGCCATCACGCTGGACCTGGTGCTCCCGGAGATGGACGGTTGGGCGCTGCTCGAGCGCCTCAAGACCGATCCCGAGACCGCGACGATCCCGGTGCACGTGGTGTCGGCCGTCGAGTCCGACGATCGCGCGCTCGCCGGAGGCGCGGTCGCGGTGCTTCGCAAGCCGGTCGCCAAGCCCGAGCTCGACGCGGTGATCGCGCAGGTCGAGGCGCTGCAAGCCGCGCCGGTGCGCAGGCTGCTCGTGGTCGAGGACGACCCCGCGACGCAGCGGAGCGTCTCGGAGCTGCTGGCCAAGGACGATCTGCGCGTGACGACCGCGTCCAGCGCCGAGGAGGCGCTGGCGATCCTCGAGCAGGGCGGGATCGACTGCATGGTCGTCGACCTGCGCCTGCCGGGCATGAGCGGCGAGGATCTCGTCGTCGCGATGCGGGAGAAGCCGGCGCTGCGCAACATCGCGGCCATCGTGTACACGGGCCGCGAGCTGAGCGTGGACGAGGGCGAGTCGCTCGCGCGCTTGGCGGACGGCGTCGTGGCCAAGGACGCCCACTCGTCGGAGCGCTTGCTCGCGGAGGTCGGCGTCCAGCTCGAGCGGCGCAAGAGCTCGCCTGCACTGGCGAAGGCGCAGCGCGATCAGGCGCTCGCGGGCAAGACGGTGCTCATCGCGGACGACGACATGCGCAACATCTACGCGATGACGGCCCTGGCGGAGAGCTTCGGGATGAAGGTGCTCTTCGCGGAGCACGGCAAGCAGGCGCTGGCGCAGCTCGCGGAGCACCCCGAGATCGACCTGGTGCTGATGGACGTGATGATGCCCGAGATGGACGGGCTCGAAGCGACCCGCGAGATCCGCAAGAGCCCCAAGTACGCCTCGCTCCCGATCGTCGCCGTGACCGCGAAGGCGATGAAGGGAGATCGAGATGCCTGCATCACCGCAGGCGCGAACGACTACCTCACCAAGCCGATCGATCGCGAGCAGCTCTTCGCGACGATGATGGCCTGGCTCTATCGTTAGCCCTTCCCCCCATCCGCCCGCTCGCTGCGCTCGCGCTGCGCGTGGGTCCCTAAACCCACTTGCCCGCTTGCATCGGTGTCGCGTCCGCCGCGCTCAGACGGACTCGAGGCGGATCGCGACGGGCGCCGCCGCGATGCCCGACAGGCGCTGCACCTCGCTCAGGGCGCTGCGGATGCTGGCGTCGCGCGCGGGGTGGGTGAACACGACGACCTGCGCGGGCTCCTTGCTGCCGACGGGGCGCGCCTCTTGGAGCATGTGCTCGATGGGCACGTCGAACGCGCCCAGCACACCGACGATGCGCGCGAGCACGCCCGCCCGGTCGGTGATGGGGAAGCGCAGGTAGTACGCGCCGGTCTGCTCGCGGCTCGCCTGCACCGCGCGACGCGACAGGTGTGCCGAGCTGACCGCACGCTGCGGCACCCGACCGCTCGCGTGGGTCAGGAGGTTGCGTCCCACGTCGACCAGGTCACTCACCACGCTCATGGCCGTGGGCATCGCACCTGCGCCGTAGCCGGTCAGCAGGCAGGGGCCGAGGCGCTCGCCCTCGATGTGCACCGCGTTCAGCGCGCCCGACACCGCGGCGAGCGGGCTGGTGCGCGGGATCAGCGCGGGGTGCACCCGCAGATCGAGCGGACCCGGCGCGCCGTCCCAGCCGGGCAGCGCACGCGCCGTCGCGAGCAGCTTCACCACGCGGCCGAAGCGCGCGGCCATCTTCATGTCGAGCGCGGTGAGGTGCTCGATGCCTTCGATGCTCACGTCGCTCGGCACGAGCTTGGCGCCGAACGCGAGCGTCGAGAGGATCGTGAGCTTGTGGCTCGCGTCGCCGCCGTTCACGTCGAGCGAGGGATCGGCCTCGGCGTAGCCCGCGTCTTGGGCGAGCTTCAGCGCGACGGCGTAGTCGAGCCCTTCCTCCTGCATGCGAGTGAGGATGAAGTTGCTCGTGCCGTTCACGATCCCGCGCAGGCCGAGCACCGTGTCGGAGGCGAGCGCCTCGCGCAGCACCCGGATCACCGGGATGCCGCCGCACACCGCTGCCTCGAAGTAGAGGTCGACGCCGTTGGCCTCCGCGAGCTCGAAGAGCGCGTGGCCGTGCTCCGCGAGCAGGAACTTGTTCGCGGTGACGACCGACTTCTTCTGCTCGAGCGCGCGCCGCACCCAGGTGCCGGCAGGCTCGAGACCGCCCGCGAGCTCGACGACGATGTCGACCTCGGGATCGTCGAGGACGTCCGCGGGATCGAACGACAGCATCCCCGTGCCGAGCACCTCGCTGCGCGGCTTGTCGCGGTCGCGCGCCACGACGCGGCGCACTTCGATCGGCGCGCCGAGGCGTCGAGTCAGCGATGCGGCGTTGTCGCGCAGGATCTCCATCGTGCCGGTGCCGACGACACCACAACCCAAGAGCCCGACGCGGATGACTCGATCCATCGGAGCGGCGTGGTAGCGGAAAGCGCGGGCGCTGGGAAGCGCGCTGGTGGTGCGTCAGGGATCGGTGCGCACGACGAGCTCCGGATCGAGCGCCGCGAGGCACGCGTCGACCGCCGCGCGCACCGCGTCGAGATCCTGCCCGTCGAACGTCACCTTCACGCTGTACTCGGGATCCCCGAAGCGCGGGTAGCTCCCCACGGTGACCCCGACGTGCTCGCGCTCGAGGCGCTCGAGCAGCGCAGCGATGTTTCCCTCGTCGGCGCGCGTGTAGATGGCGCGGGTGTGGAACGGCGTGCCCATCCCGACGCGCTCGCGGAACGCGAGCAGACGACCCTTGAAGATGTCGGGGACGCCGGGGAACACCCACACGTTCTCGATGCGCAAGAGCGGCCACGCGGTGCCGGCGCCGAGCACCAGCTCGCCGCCTTCGGGCAGCTCGGCCATGCGCAGGTGGCCCTCGGTGGTTCGCTCGCCGAAGTGACCGCGGATGCGCGCCTCGAGCGACGGATCGCGCACGAGCGGTCGACCGAACGCGGCGGCGATCGCGGGCACCGTCACGTCGTCGTGGGTCGGTCCCACGCCGCCCGAGGTGACCACGAAGTCGAAGCGCGCGCGCAGCTCGTTCACGTCGCGGGCGATGGTCTCCGGCTCGTCCGGGCAGACGATCACCCGCTTCAACAGCACGCCGAGCGCGACGAGCTCGGTCGCGAGCGCGGCGACGTTGGCCTCCTGCACCTTGCCCGTGAGGATCTCGTTGCCGATCACGAGCATCGCGGCCGTCCGACCCATGGCCCGGGACTCTACACAGGATCGCGGTGAACGCTCGCCCGGCGTCGCGGTGAACGAAAACGAGTGGGGGTGTCAGTCGCCGCTCGAGGGCTGCGTCTGGCTCCTCGACCGTCCCGCTGCGGACGGCGAAAAAACTGGACAGTAGAAACTGAACAAGTTATCAGGGTGCCCGACTCGTAGCGGGCTTCGATTCGTAGACCTCGGCGGCCCTGCCGTGCGGCGTGCTCGCCGCTCGGAGCGCCGCGAGATCATCCAAGGAGAGCGTACCGATGGCTAGCAACAACGACCGTGACCAGAACCGTGATCGGGCCCTCGCGGCCGCCCTCGGGGCGATCGAGAAGACCTACGGCAAGGGCGCGATCATGCGTCTGGGCGACGGCGAGACCCAGAAGGACATCGCCACCATCCCGAGCGGTTCGCTCTCGCTCGACATCGCGCTGGGTATCGGGGGCTACGCGCGCGGACGGATCGTCGAGATCTACGGCCCGGAGTCGAGCGGCAAGACCACGCTGACCCTGCACGCCATCGCGGAGGTGCAGCGCGCCGGTGGCGTGGCCGCGTTCATCGACGCCGAGCACGCGCTCGACGTGAGCTACGCGAAGAAGCTCGGGGTCAACATCGAGGAGCTCCTGGTCTCGCAGCCCGATCACGGCGAGCAGGCCCTCGAGATCGCCGACACGCTGGTGCGCTCGGGTGCGGTGGACCTCATCGTGGTCGACTCGGTCGCGGCCCTGGTGCCCAAGGCCGAGATCGAGGGCGAGATGGGCGATTCGCACGTCGGTCTGCAGGCGCGCTTGATGAGCCAGGCGCTCCGCAAGCTCACCGCGACCGTCCACAAGTCCAACACCACCCTCTTCTTCATCAATCAGATCCGCATGAAGATCGGCGTGATGTTCGGCTCGCCCGAGACCACCACGGGCGGCAACGCGCTCAAGTTCTATGCGTCGCAGCGCCTCGACATCCGCCGCATCGGGACCCTCAAGCAGGGCGATCAGGCGGTGGGCAACCGCTCCCGGGTGAAGGTCGTGAAGAACAAGCTCGCGCCGCCCTTCGTGGAGTGCGAGTTCGACATCCTCTTCGGTAAGGGCATCAGCCGCTCGGGCGACATCGTCGATCTGGGCTCCGAGCTCGGCGTGATCGAGAAGTCGGGCGCGTGGTACAGCTGCCAGGGCGAGCGGATCGGCCAGGGCCGGGACAACGCTCGGACCTACCTGGAGCAGCACCCGGAGATGATGACGTGGGTCGAAGCCCGCATCCTCGAGAAGCATGGGCTCAAGCGCGCGGAGGCCGCTCCGGAGCCGGAGATCGTCGACAAGCGGCCTCGCGCGAAGGCCTGACGATCGAGGGCGCCCGCCCGCACTCCCCGCTCGCTCGCCCCATCGAGGTCGTCCCGATCGCTTCCGATCGCTTGGCCTCGGCCCTACAGCCTGCTGACCGCCCGCCGGCGCGCTCTCGGCGCGAGGTGCCTCGCCTTTCACTCCTGGAGGCTTGGGTCACCGTACGCCTCGCCTCGAGAGCCGCGCCCGGGCGGTCGCTTCTTCTGTCCGGCCCGCCAGCCGAGCACCTGCCCGCGGTCGCAGGAGGGGTACTTGGATTCGTCCCGAGGTCTGCCCTGAGAGGAGCGCGGGTCGAGCGGGTGCTGGGGGTACTTGGATTCGTCCCGAGGTCCGCCCGGAGAGGAACGCAAATCGAGCGGGTGCTGGGGGTACTTGGATTCGCTCCGAGGTCCGCCTCGAAGGGAACTCGGTCCGAGCGGGGGCTGGGGGTACTTGGATTCTTGCTGGCCCTCGTCGTCGCCGGCTGCGGCGGCGCCCCACCGCGTCCTCGGGCGGCGCTCCAGCTCCCGCTCACCGACTACCTGCCCGCGGCCGCGCACTTCGTGGTGGTGGCCGCGCCCCACGAGGTCATGGCGCAGCCCGCGCTCGCGGCCGTCGTCTCTGGATTGATCAGCGGAGAGCGCTTCGATGCGTTCCGGGCGCACAACGGGATCGACCCCCGCTCCTTGGATTCGCTGGCGTACGCCGAGTACCGCGACGCCGACGGCCGGGCGCTCGGGACGGTGCTGGCCATCCGGGGCCCCTTCAACGCCCGGGTCGCGGTGGGGGAAATGGCCCACCGGATGATCCCGGTCGAGTCGGAGAGCGACGAGCCCTACTTCCGTCGCGGCGGGGTGTACGCGGGCGCGCGCCGGGACGCGATCGCCATCGACGAGCACACCCTCGTCTTGGTGACCGGCGCGCCGCGGCTGGCGTCCGAGGCGCTCGACATCGCATCGTCGCGCGCGCTGTCGGGCGACGGCGACGCGCTGCTCGACGCGCTGGCTGCGCCGGTGGTCGCGCTCTTTCCCCAGCCCCTCGCGCTGCCGCTGGGCTCCGATCTCGCGCTCCTGATGGCGCGTGAGCGGGCGCTGGCGATCGCGGTGGCCGGGCAAGGCGCGGACCGGGTGCTGCTGCGAGCGGAGGCCCGAGGCGAGTTCCCGCCGGGGATCGAGGACAACCTCCGCACCCTCGTCGGTTCGCTGGCGGCCACGGACCTCGGGCACCAGCTGGGAATGGCCGAGCTGAGGGGCTCGTTGGAGCTGACCCTCACCCCGACCGGGGTGTCCGCCTCGGGTGATGTTTCTTCGAGCACGCTGGTGCGCGGCCTACGGGCGCTGTTGGTCGCCGAGATTCCCGAGATCGTGGGTGCCGACGGCGCGGCGCTGGCCCCATAACCCCCCGAAACAACTAGGCTTAATTCCGAGCGGCGGCATTGACCCGACCGGCGGAGTCTGCTAAGAATCGCGCCCTTCTCGCGAAGCTCGCCGTGCCTCACTGGGCACCGGGTCCGCGAGAGGTGCCGCGAGGAGGAATCGCGCATGGATTTCAAGGTCGGTGAGAAGGCGGTCCATCCGCATCACGGTGTCGGTGAGGTCACGGCCGTGGAGACGAAGGAGATCGCTGGTCACAAGAAGACCTTCTACATCCTCAAGATCGTCGACTCGGGCATGAAGGTCATGGTCCCGACCGACGCGGCCGACCGGGTGGGGCTGCGCGGCGTGATCTCCAAGAAGGATGCCGACAAGGTGCTCGCCGTGCTCCGCGAGACCAAGGTCGCGGTCACTGCGCAGCCGTGGAACCGGCGCCACCGCGAGTACGTGGAGATGCTCAAGAGCGGCTCGCCGTTCGAGGTCGCCAAGGTCCTTCGTGATCTGACCCGGCTCAAGACCGACAAGGATCTGTCCTTCGGCGAGCGGCGCTTGCTCGATCAGGCGCGCAGCCTCCTGGTCACCGAGCTCGCGCTGGCGCGCAAGATCAAGGAAGACCGCATCGAGGCCGAGATCCAGGGCATCCTGGGCTGAGCTCGGACGACCGATCCAATCGAGGGTGGGGCAGGTGTGCGAGGCAGGCATGCGACGCATCCGTGCGCCAGTCGATCGGTCGCGCACTCGATCGCGTGCAGCGTTCACCAGACTGCTATCGTCGCGCGACTGACCGTTTCGGGTCCGCGTGCGGACCCCTCCACCGGAGCACCGGTGGAGTCGTCGATCTGGGTGAGCGCTTCGCCGCGCCGCCACGCTAGGAGAACGAATGCGCTTTCTGCGATCGCTGCTGATCCCCCTCTGCCTCTCGCTCGTGACCCTCGCCGCCGCACCCGAGCGTGCTCGCGCCGATCACGACATCAACACGCCCTTCACCGGCAGCCGGCCGCTCCAGCTCGACTTCCACGGCGGCTTCACCTGGTACGGCCTCGGCTTCGCGGGCGGCGCGCGCTTCGGGATCCCGCTCGTGCAGAACGGCTTCGTGCCGAGCATCGACAACGCCGTCTACCTGAACTTCGGCGTCGACGTGTACGCGATCGACTGGGACGGATGCCGAGGCGCGGGCGGCTGCGGAGGCGCGCGCGAGTACGGCTTCGCCATGGGCTTCCCGGTCGCGCTGCACTGGGAGTTCTACTTCAACGACAGCTGGTCCGCGTTCGGCGAGCTCGGCTTCCAGATCTTCCTGCCACCCTCGCTCTTCTATCGGAACCAGTGGGATCCGGGCGATCACATCGGCGCGTGGATCATCGGCGCCGCAGGCGGGAGCTACCACTTCAGCGAGGCGGTCGCGCTCACCTTGCGCGTGGGCAACCCGTACATCTCGTTCGGCGTGACCTTCCAGTTCTGATGCGTCTCGCCTCGGGGTGTCTTGTCACCCGCAGAAAATGGGCGCGCGCGCGACTTCGTTGATGACAGGAGCCCCGCTTTCTTGGTAGCCGGAGAGCGCGATGGTCGGAGCGGCGCGAGAGCGAAACAGACGGATCCTGGTGCTCGAGGACGACGTCGCGTTCCGTCGGCGCATCGTGGCGACCCTCGAGCTGCACCTCGCGAGCGCGACCTCGCGTGCCGAGCGAGGCGCGGGACGGGGACGCTCGGTCGAGATCGATGCGGTCGACACCGTCATCACCGCCGAGCGCAAGATCTTCCGCCAGGCCTACGACGCGTGGGTGCTCGACGTGTGGCTCCCCGACGGTTCGTCGCTCGACATGCTGGAGAACGCGCGGCGTGAGGGGCTGCGGACGCCGACGCTGATGCTCACGGGCGACGTCGACGTGCGCCTCGCGAACCGCGCGCAGCTCCTCGGCGCCGAGATGGCGTACAAGCCGGACGTGATGGCGAACGTCCTGGTCTTCGTCGACCGGATCATCGGCGCGCGCGCCCCCCGCACCGCGCCCCGCATCGGCGGGCTCGAGAACGCAGCGACCGAAGCTGGGCTCTCGCCGCGCGAGCTCGACGTGCTGCGCGCGAGCCGTCGCGGCTTGAGCCGGGAAGAGGTCGCCGAGACCCTCGGCCTCTCGAAGAACACCGTGAAGACGATGATGCGGCGCCTGCTCGCGAAGGGGGAGGCGCGGAGCGCGAGCGAGCTCATCGATCGCTGGCGCACGCCGCTCGAGGGCCTCCCGCAGCTCACCCCTCCGCGCGCTGGCGAGGACGACGACGAAGACACGCCGGTGCCCTGATCTCTGACCCCTCAGGGCGCGATTCGTCCGAGGGGCTGCACGGTGACCTGTGGGTCCAGCTCTTGGTACGAGAGCACCGTGACGTGGGGCAGCTCGCTCTCGATCAGGCGTCGCAAGAAGCGCCGCACGTCGGACTGGGTGAGCACGATGCTCGGCGCGCCGCTCGCGCCCAGCGCCTTCTTCATCGCCGCGACGATGTCGCGCGCGGCCGCGGGCGCGAGCGCCAAGAAGCTCCCGCTCGGCGTCCGCTGGATCGCGTCGCGCAGCGCGTCCTCGATGCTCGGGTCGACGAGGAGCACGGCGAGCGCGCCCGACGTCGCGTGCTTGTGGGTGATGTGGCGGCGCAGGGCCCCGCGCACCGACTCGGTCAGCGTGACCGGGTCCTTCTCGGTCGGCGCGAAGATCGCGAGCGCCTCCAGGATCTCGCGCAGCGGCCGGATGCTCACGCCTTCTTCGATCAGGCGACGCAGCACGTCGGTGAGCTGCGCGAGCGAGACCGGCTTGGGGATCACGTTGCGCACCAGCGCGGGGTAGGCGCGCTCGAGCTGATCGAGCATGCCCTGGGTCTCCTGCAGCCCGAGGAGATCGTGCGCGCGCTGTCGCACGACGAGCCCGAGGTGCCGTGCGAGCAGCTGGCCCTCTGCCTCGGTCACGATCTGCGCGGCCGCGAGCGTCGGCTCGTCCTTCGGCTCGAAGAACGTGTACGCGCCGAGCGCCGCCGCGGGCTCCTCGCTCGCGATGCCCGTCACCCCGTGGCTCGCGAGCACGCCGAGCGCCGCGCGCGCGGCGGGCCGTCCCTCGGACAGCATGCCCTGCGCGATCGGGATCTCTTGCACCTGCAGCACGTAGCCCTCGGGCGGCACGCCGAGGTTGAGGCGCGCGCGCACCCCTGGCAGCGCCAGGCCGAGCTCCAAGAAGAGCTCGTCGCGCAGGCGCGGCACGTCGTCCTCGAGGAAGCTGCCGCCGCCCTGCGCATCCAAGAGGCGCGCTGCGACGGCCGGGCCGAGCTCGACGGCGACGGGCACGACCAAAGGGACCATCGCCTTGCGTGCGCTCTTCTCGCGCTGCGCTTCCTTGCGCACCGCCTCGGTGTCGATCGCCGCGCCGACCGGCACGCTCGCGCGCATCAGGCGGTACGCCGTCCCGCCGAAGATCAGGGCGAGCACGAAGAAGGGCACGGTGGGCAAGCCGGGGATGATCCCGAGCAGCACGAGGAACCCCGCGGCCACCGCGAGCGCCCGCGGCTGACCGAAGATCTGCTTGCCGATGTCGCCTGCGAGCGAGCTGTCCTCGTCCTCGGAGGCGACGCGGGTCACGACGAGGCCCGCGGCGGTGCAGACGAGCAGCGAGGGGATCTGCGAGACCAGCCCGTCCCCGATCGTGAGCAAGCCGTAGAGGCGCAGCGACGCGCCCGCGCTCATGTCGCGCATGCCGACGCCGATGGCCAAGCCGCCGATCACGTTGATCGCCGTGATCACGATCCCCGCGATGGCGTCGCCCTTCACGAACTTCATGGCGCCGTCCATCGCGCCGTAGAACTGGCTCTCGCGTCCGAGGAGCTTGCGGCGACGGCGCGCTTCTTCTTGCGAGATGGCGCCGGTGCGCAGCTCCGCGTCGATCGCCATCTGCTTGCCGGGCATCGCGTCGAGCGTGAAGCGCGCGCCGACCTCGGCGACGCGCTCGGCGCCGCGCGCGATCACGATGAACTGGATCAGCGTGAGGATCAGGAAGACGACGCCGCCGACGACGTAGTTGCCCTGCACCACGAAGTCGCCGAACGCGCGGATCACCTCGCCCGCGTCGGCCTGCAAGAGGATGAGGCGGGTCGAGCTCACGTTGAGCGCGAGGCGAAAGAGGGTCGTCACCAGCAAGAGCGTGGGGAACGACGCGAACGAGACCGCGTCGGGCACGTACATCGCGACCAAGAGCAGGAGCACGCCGGTCGCCATGTTCGCGGCGAGCAGGACATCCAGGAGGAACGTCGGCAGCGGGACGATCATCATGCCGACGACGAGCACGACGATCAGCGCCAGCGCGGCATCCGCGTAGCGTCGCGGCGAAGAGAGGACGTTCGCGGCTCCCACGGCCGGCGTTGTCGATCGGATCGCCACCTCTGCGCAAGCCCCTGGCGGACCGCCTCGTTTTCGCGGGGCTTGCCCTCCGAGGCCCGAGCCGTAGAATCCCGGCCGCTTGTCCCGCCCGGCCACCCTCGTCGCTTCGCTCGCGGTGGTGCTGATCGTCCCGATCAGCGCCGCGCGCGCCGACACGTGCGCCGTGGTGCAAGAGGACGCGTTCGAGGTCGGCGTGACGGACTCGGTCGATCCGTCGCTGCTCGAGACCTCCGATCCGGCGCGGGTCGAGCGGTCGGCAGAGCTGCCTTCGATCCCCCGGGCGCCGACGCTGCTCTGCACGAGCGGTAGCGATCCCCGCTGCTCACCGCTCGAGGCGACCAATACGCCGAGCTCGCCGGACATGCCGGCGCAGATCGACGCCGACCTCACGCATGGCGTGGACATCCCCGCCGTCCCGCTCCGCGCGCTGCACCACGGCCTCATCGTGCTGATGGGGCCCGCACACGCGCCGCACACGACCCTCGATCGACCTCCGCGCGCCTGAGGCACGCACACGACGAGTGGTGGCCGTCACCTGCACGCGGCAGGTGACGACGCGCGTGTGTGTTCGCTGCGCTCGCCGTCCTTCGCTTCGCGAAGGCGGCGCGGCGCGGCGTGGTCCGCGGTGTTCCCGGTCTCTTTTTCGCCGGGACGTCTCGGAATCGTCCGATCCGTCTCGGCCCTGAGGTTCGAACAATGGCAAGTAAGGGTTCCAACACGCATCGCACCCCGCCGGCTCCGGTCGGTGGGAGCAGCGCGATGATGAGCGTGCCGTCGGCCGTCATCGCGATCGTCCTCGCCTTCGTGGGCGGGGTCTACATCGGCAACGTCACCGGACGTCGCTCCGGCGGCGAGGGCGAAGAGATCGCTCGCGAGGGCGGCGGTCGCCACGGCGAGCGCGCCGGCGCCGGCGGCCCGTCGATCGACGACGACGCCGATCGGGTCCGCGTCGAGTTCGACGAGGACATGCCCGTCGAGGGTCCGGAGGACGCGCTGGTCACGGTGCAGATCTTCTCCGACTTCCAGTGCCCCTTCTGCTCGCGCGTGAACCCCACGCTCGATCGGCTGCGTGAGCACTACGGCGACGACCTGCGCGTCGTCTGGCGCGACACGCCGCTGCCCTTCCACAACAACGCGACCCCGGCCGCCGAGCTGGCGCGCGAGGCGTACGCCCAGCGCGGCAACGAGGGCTTCTGGCGGGCGCACGAGATGCTGTTCGAGAACCAGGGCTCGCTCGAGCGCGCCAACCTCGACAGCTACGCCGAGCGCCTCGGGCTCGACATGGCCCGCTACCGCCGCGCGATGGACGCGCACACCCACGTCCCCGCGATCGAGGCGGACACCGCCGCGGGCCGCGCCATCGGCGTGACCGGCACCCCCGCGCTCTTCATCAACGGCCGCAGCCTCGTCGGCGCGCAGCCCTACGAGTCGTTCACGCCCATCGTCGACGACGAGATCCGCCGCGCGAACGAGGCCATCGAGGCCGGCCGCGCGACCCGCGCGAACTACTACGCCGCGCTCATGCGTGGCGCGCCCGCGGCGCCCGCTCCGGCGGCTGCGGCGGCGGCCGATGCGCCGGCGCCCGCGCGTCCCACCCCCGATCCCAACGCGATCTACAACGTGCCGATCGGCGACTCGCCGGTGCGCGGCCCCGCGAACGCGCTGGTCACCATCGTGATCGTCAGCGAGTTCCAGTGCCCGTTCTGCAACCGCGTTCGTCCCACCCTCGATCAGATCGAGGAGCACTACGGGCGTGACGTCCGCTTCGTGTTCAAGAACAACCCGCTGCCCTTCCACAACAACGCGATGCCCGCGGCCGAGGCCGCGATGGAGGCGTTCGCGCAGCGGGGCAACGACGGCTTCTGGCGCATGCACGACCTGATGTTCGAGAACCAGGCGAACCTGGATCGCGAGCACCTCGAGCAGTTCGCTGGTGAGATCGGGCTCGACATGACCCGCTTCCGCCGCGCGCTCGACGAGCACACCCACCAGGCGGCCATCGAGGCCGACCAGACGCTGGCGCGCAACCTCGGCGCGAGCGGCACGCCCTCGTTCTTCATCAACGGTCGCAACCTCCGGGGCGCGCAGCCCTTCGAGGCGTTCCAGACCGTGATCGACGCGGCCCTCGCGGCGGCGCGTGAGCGCGTGGCGGCGGGTACCCCCGCGGCGCGCGTGTACGAGGCGACCATCGAGGGCGGCGCGACCGCTCCCGTGATGCTTCCGGGTGCGGCGGCGCCTTCGCCCGCGGCGGCGCCCCCGGGTGAAGACCCCAACCGCGTGTACGAGATCCCGGTCCCCGCGAACGCGCCCACCCGTGGTGGCGGCGCGCGCGCTGCGGTGACCGTGCAGATCTTCTCGGACTTCCAGTGCCCCTTCTGCTCGCGCGTCGAGCCGACGGTCACCGCGATGGTCGAGCGCTACGGCACCCGCGTGCGCTGGATCTGGCGCAACTACCCGCTGCCCTTCCACAGCAACGCGGGTCCCGCGGCCGAGGCCGCCATGGAGGCGTTCGCGCAGCGTGGCAACGACGGCTTCTGGCGCATGCACGGCCTGCTCTTCGAGAACCAGCGTGAGCTGGGCCGCGAGAACCTCGATCGCTTCGCGACCGAGATGGGCCTCGACATGACCCGCTTCGCGCGGGCGCTCGACAACCACACCCACCAGGCGTCGATCGACGCCGACATGAACGCCGTCCGCACCGCGGGCGCGTCCATCGGCACGCCCTCGTTCTTCATCAACGGTCGCCTGCTCCAGGGCGCGCAGCCCGAGGCCGCGTTCATCGCGGCGATCGATCGCGCGCTCGAAGAGGCGGACTGATCGAGCGTAGGGCCTGAGGCCCAGCGCGGCTCCGAAGAGAGCCACACCGGTGAGGCCGGGCCGAGCGATCGGTCCGGCCTCGCTGCTTTGGGCGGTCGTCGTGCCAGACTCGGGGCCGTGGCCAAGAGCGACACCGGCGAGGCGATCACCGAGACCCTCGGCGTCGTCGGGCCCAGCGCGATGGTGTGGAAGTGGGTTCGCCGCCGCTCGCTGGTCCAGTGGGCGCTGCTCGCGATGCTCGGGCTGATGGTGATCGGCTACGCGCCGCTCCTCGGACTCTCGATCCTCGTCGCGCTCTTCGTCGGCATCTCGGGGGCGGCGCTCGCGAACGGCGTGCGCGCCAAGGCGCCGCGAAGGGAGATCCGCGCATCGCTCGATGGCCTGGCGATCGAGGGGCGTCGCGCGATCCCGGCGCAGCGCCTCCTCAGCGCGACGATCGCGAAGATCCCCGAGGGCTTCCAGGTGGACGTGGTCCGGCGCTGGGGGCTCCCGATCCGGATGGTCACCTCGAGCGCGGCGCAGGCCCGACGCGTGGTCGACGCGCTCGGGCTCGGGCTGGACCGCAGGGTCTTCTCGACCCGTATCCTGTCGCCGATCGTCGGGATGACCGGGCTCGTCGTGGGGACGTCGATCCTCTTCTCCGCGATCGCGGCGATCGCGCTCGCCGACGCGACGGGGCGTCTGTCAATCGCGGCCTGGTTCCTCGGGGTCGCGTGTGCGGTCGTGCTGAGCAACCTCCCGACCCGCCTGAGGGTGGGACGCGACGCCATCGAGTCCCGCTGGCTCGGGTGGCACCGCGCGCTGCGCATCGCCGACGTCGAGCGCCTCGAGGTGCTGCCGCGCACCTGGCGCCATCCGCATCGCGTGCGGGTGCATCCGCGTCGAGGCGCGCCGATCGATCTCCCGATCTCGCAGGTCCCGCGCGCCGATCCCGCCGGCTTCGAGGCGGCGAGCCGGGTGGTCGAGCGCATCGAAGCGGCGATGCACGCGCCGGCGCCCGATCCCGATCCGCGCTTCTCGGAGTGGAACCGGAGCCGCGCGGCGCTCGGACCGGACGCGTGGCTCGAGGCGCTGCGACCCTCCGATCGCGCGTACCGCACGGCGGCGATGCCGTTCGACGCCGAAGCGCTCGCGTCCGTGCTCGACGATCCCCACGGCGAGCTCGAGGATCGCGCGGGCGCGGCCGTCGCGCTGGGCGCGCGCATGGACGACGCGCTGAAGAAGCATCTGCTCGACGTGTCCCGCGCGACCGCGCAGCGCGAGCTCGCGTCGGTGCTCGAGGCGGTGCGACGGGGGGACGACGCGGCGCTCCGGCGCGCGCTCGCGAAGGTGCCGCGGGTGCGGGTCGAGGTGCGGCCGGTCGAGGACGAGCCCGAGGGTGAGCGCGTCGCCGCGCCGCGCTCGAGCGCGCGCGCCCGCCTCATGCGCTGACGCGCGAGCTCACCCGCGGGGCTCGCCGTCGGGCGCGCGCACTTGGTAGGACGACAGCAAGAGCAGCGTCAGGGCCAGCAGGGTGAAGACCCCGGTCATCGAGAAGATCGTCGCGACGCGCGCAGGAAAGATCGACACGGCGACCGCGCCCGCGAGGGGGACGAGCATGCCCCACGCCATTCGCGGAACGACCGCGCCCGCGGCGCCAGCGATGCCCACGAAGATCGCGAGGTCCATCGCCAGCGTCGCCGCCGGTGCGACGTCCCACGCCGCGCCGAGCAAGCGATGCAAGAAGAGCAGCGCACACGAGATCACCACCAGCGCGGCCAGGCGCCTCCCGACCGCGTTCGCCAAGAGGCGCCTTCGCCACACCAAGATCGGGATCGAGGTCGCGCAGAGCAGGAACCCCGAGATCCACACGAGCTCCGGTGCGGTGAGCGCTTCGGTGCTCCCGCCGGTCTGCACCGCGATCGCGATCGAGAGCAGCACGGTGAGCCCGATCAGCGCGACGACCATCGCGGTGCGCGCCGTGTGACCGACCGAGAGATCCTGCTCGGCCTCCATCGCCTTCAGCCGCTGCTGCTCGGCGCGCTCTGTCGCGAGGTGCTGCTCGAGCCCCTCGATCGCCGCGAGCAGCTCGGGCTCGCCTGCCTCGAGCTCTACGAGCAACGCGCGCGCACCAGCGGGGTTCTCGCGGGCGATCTCGTGTCGGATCGAGTGGCGCAAGCAGTCCCTCAGGCCGGCCTTGCCGTCGGCGTTCTCGGGCCAGTCGCGCAGCGCCTGCACGTACGCGAAGCGCGCCTCGGTGAGCTTGGCATCGACGCTGGGATCGCCGAGGGGCGCGTCCTTCAGCTCGGCCATGCGCGCGCGCGCAGAGCGCACCAGCGCGATCGATCCCCGGTGACGCCGCACGTCGTCGAGCGCGCGCCGCATGGCGAGGGCCGATGGGTAGCGGTCGCTGGGCTCGACCGCCATCGCGCGCGTCGCGATCTCCGCGAGCTCCGCGGGCACGTCGGGTCCGAAGGTGGGCGGCTCCGGATCGTAGGCGGTGATCAGGATCTGCTGCAGGTTCGCGCCCAGGTGCGGAGGCTTGCCGGTGAGCACCTCGTAGAGCGTCGCGCCGAGCAGGTAGACGTCGGTGCGCGCGTCGATCTTGCTCGGATCCCCGACGACCATCTCGCGCGCCATGTACGACGGCGTGCCCACGAGCTCGGTCTCGGTGCGTCCCTCCTGGGTGCGCAGCGCGACGCCCCAGTCCGCCAAGTACACGTCGCCGTGGGTGCCGACGAGCACGTTGTCGGGCTTCACGTCGCGGTGGATCACGCCCTCCTGGTGGGCGAAGTGCAGCGCGCGCGCGACGGCCGCCAGCACGTCGAGGTGGAACTCGAGGCGGCTCGGCGCGTGCTCGAGCAAGTGCGCCCAGCGCGGGTGCGCGTCGTTCTTGAGCAGCTCGCTCCACGCCACGCCGTCGATGCGCTTCATCACCAGCATCAGGCGGCCGCGCTCGTCGAGGCCGACGGCGTGCACCGGCACCACGTTGGGGTGCTCGAGCCGACCCATCACGGTGGCCTCGGCGCGGAGCATCTCGGCGACGCGGGTGTCGGCGACCTCGTCCTTGAGGCTCTTGATCGCGACGTCGCGGTCGAGCGAGCGCTGCCGC
>CAYZQM010000054.1:0-30057 GCA_964480175.1 uncultured Sandaracinaceae bacterium | reverse complement strand
GAAGAAGGTGATGGGCGAGATCAGCGGCGCGATCATCGCGATCACGCTGCTGATGGCCGCGGTCTTCGTGCCCGTCGCGTTCATGACCGGGCCGGTCGGCGTCTTCTACCGCCAGTTCGCCATCACCATGGCCTCCTCGATCGTGCTCTCCGGCGTGGTCGCGCTGACGCTCACGCCCGTGCTCTGCGCGATGATCCTGAAGCCGCACGCGCACGGCGCGCCCAAGCGCAGGACGCCGGTCGGGATGTTCATCGACTGGTTCAACCGCACCTTCGACGGCGTCACCCACCGCTACGTCGCGCTGCTCGGCCACGTCGTGACCCGCCGGGTGGTGACGTTCTCGATCCTCGCGCTCTTCGGTGTCGGGATCTTCGGCGTGAACGAGGTGCTGCCCTCGGGCTTCATCCCGAACGAAGACCAAGGTCAGATCTACGCGATCCTGCAGACGCCCCCGGGCACGACGCTGGAGCGGACCAACGAGATCACGACGGAGCTGCAGAACGTCGCGCGTGAGGTCGAGGGCGTGGAGTCGGTCTCGGCGCTGGCGGGCTACGAGATCCTCACCGAGGGTCGGGGCTCGAACGCGGGCACCTGCCTCATCAACCTCCGCCCTTGGAGCGAGCGGAGCCGCTCGGTCCACGAGATCGTCGAGGAACTCGAGGAGGACACCCGTGACCTGGGAGCGACGGTCGAGTTCTTCGAGCCGCCGTCGGTGCCCGGCTACGGCGCGGCCGACGGCTTCGCCCTGCGCTTGCTCGATCGCGGCGAGGAGACCGACTACCAGGAGTTCGATCGCATCAACACCGAGTTCATGGATCACCTGCGCGAGCGGCCCGAGCTCACCGGACTGTTCACCTTTTTCGCCGCGAACTATCCGCAGTACGAGCTCATCATCGACAACGAGCGCGCGATGCAGCTCGGGGTGTCGATCGAGGACGCGCTCGACAACCTCGACATCCTCGTCGGCAGCACCTACGAGCAGGGCTTCATCCGCTTCGGGCGCTTCTTCAAGGTCTACGTGCAGTCGCTGCCGGAGTACCGGCGCATGCCGTCCGACATCCTCGACCTCTACGTGGAGAACGAGCACGGCGACATGGTCCCGTACTCCGAGTTCATGACCATGCGCGAGACGCTCGGTCCCAACGAGCTCACCCGCTACAACCTCTACAACTCGTCCGCCATCCGCGGTCGCCCCGCACCCGGCTACACCAGCGCCGACGCCATCGCCGCGATCCGCGAGGTCGCCGAGGACACCTTGCCGCGCGGCTACGACATCGCGTGGGAGGGCCTGTCGTACGACGAGTCGCGGCGGGGCAACGAGGCGATCGTCATCTTCCTCGTGGTGCTCGCGTTCGTGTACCTGGTGCTCGCCGCCCAGTACGAGAGCTTCATCCTGCCCTTCGCCGTGATCCTGTCGCTGCCGATGGGTGTGTTCGGCGCGTTCTTCCTTCTGCGCATGCTCGGCTTGGCCAACGACATCTACGCGCAGGTCGGCCTCGTCATGCTCGTCGGCCTCCTAGGGAAGAACGCGGTGCTCATCGTCGAGTTCGCCGTGCAGCGACGCAACGAAGGGCTCTCGATCCGGGACGCGGCCATCGAAGGCGCGCGCGCGCGCTTCCGCCCGATCTTGATGACCTCGTTCGCGTTCATCGCGGGGCTCATCCCACTGATCCGCGCGACCGGACCGGGCGCGGTCGGCAACCACACGATCGGCGCCTCGGCCCTCGGCGGGATGCTCTTCGGGACGGTCTTCGGGGTGCTGGTGATCCCCGGCCTCTACTACGCGTTCGCCAAGCTCGCGGACGGTCGAGCGCTGATCCGCGACGAGGACTTCAACCCGATGACGGAGGCGGCCGTCGCGCACGGTCCGCCTTCGGCGCCCGCCGACGAGGCGGACGCGCGCGACGACGAAGCGCCGGCGCCGAGCGCCGATGCGGACGCGGAGCGCAGCGCTGAGCCGACCTTCGTCGACGCCGCGGACCGCGAGGACGACGATGCGTAGGTCGCTCCTCCTGCTCGCGTGCTGCGCGCTGCTCTCGTCGGCGCCCGCCTGCATCCCCACGCCCCCCGGCGGCGATCCGCGCGACCCCAACACCGCGGTGCCCGACACGTTCGGGGGCGAAGACACCGCGCCTGCCGCCGACGAGCCGAGCTCGGCCGAGGTGGACTGGCGCGAGTTCTTCACCGATCCCCACCTCGTCGAGCTGATCGACGAGGCGCTGGCCAACAACCAAGAGCTGAACATCACCGTGCAGGAGATGATCGTCGCGAACAGCGAGGTCATGGCCCGGCGCGGCGACATCTTCCCGAGCCTGTCCGCCGGCGTGGAGGCGGGGCTCGAGCGGGTGGGCGGCAACTCCAGCGCGGGACGGAGCGACGAGCACCTCGGCCTCGATCCCGATCTGCAGAACTACTCCGTCGGGCTCTACGCGTCGTGGGAGGTCGACATCTGGGGGCGCCTGCGCGACTCGGCCGACGCCGCGATGTACCGCTACCTCGCGAGCGCGGAGGGACGGAACTTCGTCGTCACCCGCTTGGTCGGCGAGATCGCGAACAGCTACTACGAGCTGCTCGCGCTCGATCGGCAGCTCGCGATCCTGAACGACAACGTCGCCCTGCAGCGCAACGCCCTCGAGATGATGCGCCTGCAGCAGCTCGCGGCGCGGGTGACGATGCTCGCGGTGACCCGCTTCGAGGCGCAGCTGCGCCGCTTCGAGAGCCACGTCGTCGAGGTGGAGCAGGACATCACCCGGGTGGAGAACCACCTGAACTTCCTCGTGGGCCGCTTTCCCCGGCACATCGACCGATCGAGCGAGGACTTCCTTTCGATCACCCCGCCCGTGGTGCGCACGGGCGTGCCCACCGCGCTGCTGGAGAACCGGCCCGACGTGCGCCGAGCCGAGCTGGGCCTCACCGCCTCGCGCCTCGACGTCTCGGCGGCGCGCGCCGCGTTCTATCCGTCGCTCCGCCTGGACGCGGGGGTGGGCGTCGGCTCGTTCGACATCACTCGGCTGGTCACCTCGCCGGAGTCGATCATCTACAACATCGTCGCCGGCATCACGGGACCGCTGCTCAACCGCAGCGGGATCACGGCCGACTACTTCGCCGCCAACGCGCAGCAGATGCAGGCGGTGCTTCGCTACGAGCAGGCGATCCTCTCGGCCTTCGTCGACGTGAGCACCGGGATCCGTCTCGTGCGCAACCTCGCGCGGAGCTACGACCTGCAGGTCGAGCAGGTCGATCGGCTGCGCGAGTCCGTCGAGCTCGCGGGCCTCCTCTTCAACGCCGCGCGCGCCGAGTACCTCGAGGTGCTCACGACGCAGCGCGACTACCTCGAGGCGCAGCTCGAGCTCGTCGAGACCAAGCGCCGCCAGCTCTCCGCGACCGTCACGCTCTACCAAGCCCTCGGGGGCGGGTGGCGCTCGGCGTCGTCGGAGCCCGATCCGGAACCGATGGGTGCCATGCCATGAAGAAGTGGAAGTCGATGGGGTCGTCGCTCGTGCTGCTCCCGCTCGCGCTGCTCGCCGGATGCGGTGAGCACGAGGCGCACGCGGAAGAGATGAGGACGCTCGAGGTCACCTCGGTGCTGCGCGAGGACACCGAGATCGTGCACGAGTACGTCTGCCAGATCCGCGCGTTCCAGCGCATCGAGGTCCGCGCGCTCGAGAGCGGTTACCTCAACGACATCTTCGTCGACGAGGGGCACGAGGTCTCGGCGGGCGACCACCTCTTTCAGATCATGCCGGTGCTCTACCAAGCCGAGCTGGAGATGGCGTCGGCCGAGATGCGCAGCGCCGAGATCGAGTTCCGCAACACCACGATGCTTCGGGAAGGCAACGTGGTCTCGGAGAACGAGCTGGCCCTGGCGCAGGCGCACCTCGATCACTCCGCCGCGAGCAGGCGCTTGGCGCGCGCGCACCTCAACTTCGCGTCGCTCGACGCGCCCTTCGACGGCATCGTCGGCCGGCTCATGGTCCGTCGGGGAAGCCTGCTCGAGGAGGGCGAGCTCTTGACCGTGCTCTCGGACACCAGCCAGGTCTGGGTCTACTTCAACGTGAGCGAGAGCGGCTACCTCGACTACCGCGCGGTGCACGACGTCGGCGATCCCGTCCCGGTGCAGCTCCGCATGGCGAACGGCGAGATCTTCGAGCAGCCCGGTGTGATCCAGACGATCGAGGCCGAGTTCAACAACGAGACCGGCACCATCGCGTTCCGCGCCGGCTTTCCCAACCCCGGCCGCATCCTCCGCCATGGCGAGACCGGCACGATCCTGATGACGACCGTGCTCCCCAGCGTCCTCGTGATCCCCCAAGCCGCGACCTACCAGGTGCTCGACCGCACGTACGTGTTCGTCGTCGACGACGACGGCGGGGTGCACGCCCGCGAGATCACGCTCGGCGAGGAGCTGCCCCACCGCTACGTGGTGCGCGAAGGCCTCGAGGAGGGCGAGCACATCCTCCTCGAGGGGCTGCGGCAGGTGCGCGACGGCGACACCATCGAGCCCGAGGTGCGCGATCCGCACGAGGTGCTCGAGCGCTTCACCGCGCTGCACGCCGAGTGAGTCAGTCCGCGCGCCCGCGGGCGCGCTCCACCGGGTACTTGAGCGCGTTCTTCGCCATCTTGCGCTCGATCGCCGCGATGACGTCGACGTCGGCGCGCTCGGCGAGCATGAGCGTCGTGATCAGCACGTCGGCGATCTCGTCCGACAAGCGCGCGTGCTGCTCGGGTACTCGGCACCACGCGTCGCTTTCGTCGTTCTTCACCCAGCGCAGCTCGGCGGCGAGCTCACCCGCCTCACTGGCGACGGCCATCGCGAGGTTCTTGGGATCGTGGAAGGGCTCCCACTCGCGCTCGGCGACGAAGGTGCGGATCGCCTCACGGATGCGCGTAAGCTCGCTCATGCGCGGCAGCGTAGCGCACACCGCCCCAGCGTCGGCGCATCGGTCACCACAGCGTGCGGAGGATGAGCGCCACGAGCGTGAGCAACGCGAGCTGGCTCAGGCCGTACGAGATCGTGCGCCAGGGCTGAAGGCGCATGAGGTACACGAGCGCGTGCGCGACGCGCAGCGCGGTGAACGTCCCGAACACGATCCAACCCATCAGCGCGCTGCCGCCGAGCAGGACGTAGAGGATCCCCAGGAAGAGAAACGGGACCACCGTCGCGGTCGCGTTGGTGTGGGCCCGCCGCCAGCGCCCGACCGCGTCCGGATCGTCCTGGGTGACGGTGAGCTCCGGCCCGAAGGTGCCGAGATCCTCCGGGTTCGGGGTGGTCTTGCTCTTGGCGCGCGCGAACCCGCTGCCGTTCCAGGTCACGAGCAAGAGCAGGCTCAGCAGGGTGGAGAAGAGCGCGTAGGGCGCGAACGCGGGATACAGGTCGGTCATGGTGGGCTCCGTGGCTCGGGCCGAGATGGCCTCGATGCCCCCAGTCGAACGAGCCGAGCCCGGATCGACACCGACCGAAAAGAAAATGCCCCGGCTCAGCTGCAGTTGATCGTGACCTGGTGGGAGTGCCCCTCGTTGCTCGAGGTCACGATCAGCGATCCGACGTCGCGCAGGATCCCGAACTGGGTCGCCGTGATCGAGACGGTGTGACTGTGGCCAGCGCTGCCGCGGATGTCGTAGGTCTGCGGCGTGCCGGCCATCACGTCGGCGCGGGGCACGCTGATGCTGTGGCCGTGGTTGTCGTCGACGATCCCGCCGCACGCGCCACCGCCACCGCCGCTGTCGATCCCGGTGCCGGCATCGGTGCCTCCGCCCCCTCCACAGGCGGGCAGGATCGGCAGGGCAGCGAGGATGAGGAGGGCTTCACGTCGGCTCGTCATGCCGCCGAGGATACGGGAATTCGGAGCGCCCTACGCGATCCCGCTGTCGCCACGGTCAGGTCCGGTAGATGAAGACCCCGCTCAGGATCTTCGGGGCGAAGAACGTGCTCTTCTCCGGCATCACGATGTCGCCGTTCGACAGGCCCGCGTCGGCGACGGCGAAGAGCTCTTCGAGCGCCACGGGGTGCAGCGCGATCGCCAGCTCGTAGTCCCCGCGATCGACCACCGCCTTCATCTGATCCAGCTGCGACTCCGGGTAGTAGTCGAAGTGCTTGGCGTCCGCGATCATCGAGTGGTCCAGCCCCAGGTGCGGATACAGCTCGCGCTCGAGGATCGAGCAGTCGAGGCGACCGACGACGTCGCTCGGGACGTCCTTGGCGGCGAGCTCGAACGCGCCGTCCTTCGTGTAGATGCAGAAGCGGTTCTTGGCGGGCGTCGCGAGCTCGGCGACGGGGGTGAGCGCGAGCTGTCCCTTCGCCTCCGCGAACGGGACCTTGCCCCGCACCACGCGATCGTAGGCCTGGATGCGCGCGCTCTCGGTCACGTAGATCAGCGTGTGCGACTGTCCGCCCTTGAGCGCCGCGTGGTAGCGGTGGTGCCCGTCCGCGATGTAGACCGGCTCGGTCGCCAGCGTCGCCTTCAGCTCGGCGCCCAGCGCCGATGCCTCGGGCACCCGGAACACCCGGCTGTGGATGCCGTGCAGATCGTTGAGCCCGCCGAGATCCGTCTCGAAGTCGTACGTCGGCGTGAGCTCCGCGATGGCGCGCTCACACAGCGCATCGACCGGGGCGCGCGTCAGCCCGAACACCGGACCCAGCACGTGCCCGCCCGTGTCCTTCACGAGCTGCATCCGGCCCTTCACCTTGTCGTCGAAGGTCTTCTCGTGGCGGATCACCTGGTGCGCTTCGTACGGCGTCACCTCGATCGCGGTGAGCACCCCGACGCGCCGTCCTTCGGGCCAGCGCTGCTCGTAGACCCAGTACGCAGGATCGGTCTCGTCGATCAGAAAACCCTCACTGCGCAGGCGCGCGAGCGCGCCGCCGGGATCCTTGCCGAGCGTCACGTGCACCAGCGACGCGGGCTCGTCGAAGAGGCGCCTCTCGAGCGCGGTGCCGGGCTTCACCACGTCGTAGGGCGGCGCGGTCACGCGCGCGACGTGCTCGGGGGCGGGGCGAAGTCCGATCAGACCTTTCGTTGCGACCACGTTCGTCTCCTGTGCCGTTCTACTCGGAGCGCGCGATGCGGTGCAGCTCGTCCCAAGTGGTGACCTTGCAGCGCGGCGCACCATCGGTGGCGCGCTCGGCCTCGACCTTCTCGATCTTCTCCCAGTCGTCCCAGGTGTTCACCCGGACGCCGCGCGCCTCGAGCCGTGCGTCGGTGTGGGCGCGCGCGCCGCCCTTGGGCGTCTTGCCCTCGAGCTCCTTCAGCATCTTGGTCATCGCGTCGATCGAGTCGTTGCGGTTGGTCGCCACCACGCCCGAGGGACCGCGCTTGGCCCAGCCGACGGCCCAGAGCCCGTCGTCGATGCGGCCATCCACGTTGGGATACGACGAGGCCGCCGCCTTCGTGTCGATCCCCTCGAGGGGCTTCACCGAGTAGCCGATCGCCTTCACCACGAGCCCGACGGGGATCGTCGTGCGCTCGCCGGTGAGCACCGCCTTGCCGTTCTCCAGCTTGGTGCGCTCGACGATCACGCCCTCGACGCGCTCGTGGCCCACGATCTCCACCGGCGCGCCGTAGAAGCCGATGTGCAGCTCGGCGGGCTTGCTGCTCGGATCGTTCTGCGAATAGCCCCGCAGGATGTCGAGGATCTTGTCCTTCAGCTTCTGCTGGTTGGGATCGGACGCGTGCACTGCGTCGGGTAGATCCTTCGGGTCCATTGTGGCGACCGTCTCGGCGAGGTCGCCGAGCTCGCGGAGCTCGACGGGGGTGAAGCTCGCCTCGCCCGGCCCGCGTCGGCCGAGCATCGTGATCTTCTTGATGCCCTTCTTGCTCAGCGCCTCGCGTGCGTAGCCGGGCAGATCGGTCTTGAGCATCTCGGGCACGGTGCGCCCGAGCACCCGCACCACGTCGACCGCGACGTTGCCGTTGCCGATCACCAGCACGCCGGACACCGAGAGATCGGGCAAGAAGTCGCTGTGGTCGGGATGACCGTTGTACCAGCCGGTGATCTTGCTCGAGTCGACCACGCCGGGCAGGTCCTCGCCGACGATGCCCAGGCTCTTGTCGACGGGCGCGCCGATCGCGAGCACCACCGCGTCGTACGCGTCGCGCAGCTCGCTGAGCAAGAGATCGCGGCCCACCTCGACGTTGCCCAAGAAGCGGACCTCCGGGCGCTTGGCCGTGCGCTGGTAGACGCGCCAGACGTTCTTGGTGCCTTGGTGATCGGGCGCGACGCCGGAGCGCACCAGGCCATACGGCGTCGGCAGGCGATCGATGAGATCGATCTCGCAGCCGGGCAGGGCCTTGATGATCGCTTCGGTGGCGTAGAAACCGGCCGGCCCAGTGCCGACCACGGCGACGGAGAACGTCATAGGGCGCCGACCTTAGAACCCAGCTGAGCCGCCGTCGACCGCCGCGTGCGCAGACATCCGCGCGCTGCGTTTCGCGCGCCGGCCAGCGGCGCTCAGCGAGGCTCAGGGCGTGGTGGTCGCCACGCGGCAGGTCACGTCGGGCACGCCGGGGATGTCGGCGCAGCTCGTGCTCGACGCGCAGTACTGGTCGCACTCGCCGTTGCAGCTGCCTCCATCCGCGAAGCTCTGGACGCAGACGCCGCCAGCGCAGGTCTCCACGCCGTTGCAGGCGAGGCCGTCGTCCCGGCAGTCCGCGCACGTGGAGACCACCGCGCACGTGCCGTCCGTCCGACACACTTGGCCAGGCGCGCAGGGGCCGACGTAGCTCGGAACGCAGCCGCGGCTGTCACTCGCGTCGGCCGACGGCACACAGATCGACTCGAGGCAGCGGGGCTCGCCGCCGACGACCCCGCGGCAGATCGCGTTGGTCGGGGTACGGACGCAGGTGGAGCGGCCGCCGGCGTCGGCCGTGCACAGATCCACGGTGCACGCGATGCCGTCGTCGCACCGCTCGTGGCGCGGGATCCGGAGGCACCCGAACGCGTTCGCCCGCGGGTCGTTCGGCACGCAGCTGTCCTCGGTGCACGCGCTCTCGTCGTCGCATGCGCCTGCGGGCGGCGCGCCGTACACGCAGCGCCCCGCCGTGCAGTTGGTGGCGGTGCCGGCGCACGTCGGGGGGCAGTCGACGGGCGCGTTGCAGGCCCGGCGGCAGGTCCCCACATCGCAGGTCGCGCCGCCGCAGTCCTCGTTCGTCACGCACGGCCCGCAGGTGTTGCTCGCCGACCGGCACACCTGGTTGGTCGGGCAGTCCGCCGATCGGACGCAGGCCACGCACTGGTTCGTCGCCAGGTTGCAGACCGGCGCGGCCGCGACGCGGCAGTCGACGTCCGCGTCGCAGGGCACGCACGTGTTGTCCACGCACGCGCCGCCGAGCCCCTCGGCTTCGCAGTCGCCGGCGTCGTCGCACGGCACGCAGCGGTTGCTGACGCAGGCCCGGCCGAGGCCGGCCGCCGCGCACTCGCCATCTTCGTTGCAAGCGCGGCAGGTCCCCTCGTCGCAGATCGGGGCGGCCGAATCGAGGCAGCGCTGATCCGCGTTGCACTGCACGCAGCGGTAGGTGCCGCCGGCGACGTCACAGATCTCGCCGAGGCCGCAGCCATCGGACACGACGATCGGATCGCAGCTGGTGCAGAGATCGACCTCGGCGCACTCGTAGTCTTCGTGTCCGGGGCAGGTGAGCACCGGTACCGACTGGCAGAGGCCCATCGTGCACTCGAAGCCGCAGCCGATGCTCGTCGACGGACAGTCGCTCGGCGTCGTGCACGGGATGCCCTCGACACAGCTCTCGTCGATGCAGCTCTGCCCGTCGTCGCAGTCGGCGCGGCAGCGGTCCTCGATGGGGTCGCAGATGGCGTTGCACCCGCCGCCGCACGTCGCGTCGCTGGCACGGCACGCGCCGATCGACGTGTCGCAGATCTCGCAGACCGCGTCGTCGAAGTGGCAGTCGCTGCTGTCGTCGCACGGGTGCAGGCAGCTTCCGTCGATGCACACCGTGCCGCCGGTGCAGGCCATCGCGCACGTGCCCACGTCGAGCGCGCCGTCCATGCCCCCTCCGGCGTCGGTGGGCGGATCGTAGTCCAGGGCGAGCCCGCAGCCGGGGACGAGGACCGAGAGCACGAGAGCGATCACGATCGAGCGGGGCATCGGTACCTCCGAAAGCAAGGTCCTCAGGGTGCCACAGTTGCCAGCCCGAACCCAAACCACCCCCCCGGGCTCCGCGGCGCTACAGTCGGCGCCTCATGCGCCTCACCCAACCCGTCCCCGCAGCGCCGCTCGGCATGGACGAAGCCGCGATCGAGAGCTCGATCGTTCATCACCTCGCCCACGCGCGCGTCCGCGATCAGTACCGCGCGAGCCCCATCGACGTCATGCACGCGGTCGCCCGCGCGGCGCGCGATCGGGTCGCCGATCGCTGGCTCGAGTGCAGCAAGTCGCAGTGGGACGCCGGCCACAAGCGCGTCTACTACCTCTCGATGGAGTACCTGCCGGGCAGGCTCCTGCGCGACGCGCTGACGAACCTCGGCATCTACGAGGCGACGAGCGCCGCGTGCAAGAACCTCGGCGTCGAGCTGAGCGAGGTGCTCGAGGTCGAGCCCGATCCCGGCCTGGGCAACGGCGGCCTGGGACGTCTCGCCTCGTGCTTCCTCGACTCGATGGCGACGCTCGGCATCCCCGGCACCGGCTACGGCATTCGCTACGACTACGGGATCTTCCGTCAGGCGATCGAGAACGGGCAACAGGTGGAAGAGCCCGACTCGTGGCTCCTGCACGGCACGCCCTGGGCCGTCGTGCGGAGCGAGACGGTGTACCGGGTGCGCTACGGCGGACGCGTCGAGCCGCGCACCGACGATCGGGGCACCTACTTCGCGTGGGTCGACACCGAGGACGTCCTCGCCGAGGCCCACGATCTCCCGATCCCCGGCTACCGCAACGGCGTGGTGAACACCCTGCGCCTCTGGTGGCCGCGCCCGGTGCAGGCGTTCGATCTCGCCGCCTTCAACCACGGCGATCACGCGGGCTCGGTCAGCAAGCGCAACACCGCCGAGCACATCTCGCGCGTGCTCTATCCGAACGACAGCGGCCCCGCGGGCAAGGAGCTGCGCCTCCGGCAGGAGTACTTCTTCGTGAGCGCGTCCCTGCAGGACGCGATCACCCGCCACCTGGCGCGCTGGGGCACGCTCGACGACCTGCCCGACCACGCGGTGTTCCAGCTCAACGACACCCACCCCGCGCTCGCGGTCGCCGAGATGATGCGTCTCTTGCTCGACGAGCACCGCTTCACCTGGGAGCGCGCGTGGTCGCTGACCAAGCGCTGCTTCGCGTACACCAACCACACGCTCTTGCCCGAGGCGCTCGAGACCTGGCCGGTGCACATGCTCGATCGGCTGCTGCCGCGGCAGTTCGACATCATTCAGGAGATCGATCGCCGCTTCTGCGACGAGATCGCGCGCAAGGATCCCGACCCCGAGCGCCTCAAGCGCATGGCGATCGTCGAGAAGGGCATGCCGTCGCACGTGCGCATGGCGAACCTGTCCGTCGTCGGGAGCTTCTCCGTCAACGGCGTCTCGATGCTGCACAGTCGTTTGCTCCGCGAGCGGATGTTCGCCGACTTCGATCGCTTCTTCCCCGGGCGCTTTCGCAACAAGACCAACGGCGTCACCCCGCGCCGCTGGATCCAGCAGTGCAATCCGGGCCTGAGCGCCCTGCTCGACGAGGTGTGCGGACCGAAGTGGCCGGTCGAGCTCGATCGCTTGAAGGCGCTCGAGCCGCTCGCGGACGACCCGGCGTTCCAGGCGCGCTTCTTCGCGATCAAGCAGGCCAACAAGGAGGCGCTCGCGGCGTTCTTGTCGCGTGAGCACGGGCTGAGCGTCGATGCGAGCGCGCTCTTCGACATCCAGATCAAGCGCATCCACGAGTACAAGCGCCAGCTGCTCAACCTCTTGCACGTGGTCGCGCGCTACCAGGCGATCAAGGCGGGGAACCGCGACGTCGCCCCGCGCGTGGTGCTCATCGGCGGCAAGGCCGCGAGCGCGTACGACATGGCCAAGCGAATCATCCATCTGGCGAACTCGATCGCGTCGGTGGTGAACGCGGATACCGAGACCAACGACCTCTTGAAGGTCTTCTTCGTCCCCAACTACCGGGTCTCGCTCGCCGAGAAGCTGATCCCGGCGGCCGATCTGTCCGAGCAGATCTCCACCGCCGGCCAGGAAGCCTCGGGCACGGGGAACATGAAGCTGTCGATGAACGGCGCGCTCACCATCGGGACGCTCGACGGAGCGAACGTCGAGATCCGGGACGCCGTCGGCGAGGAGAACTTCTTCCTGTTCGGCCTCACCACCGAGGAGGTCCTCGCGCTCGAAGAGCAGGGCTACGAGCCCAAGAAGTACCTCGAGGCGAGCGCCCGATTGAAGGGCGTGCTGTCCGCGATCTCGAGCGGGATGTTCTCCCCCGACGAGCCCGCGCGCTTCGCGCCCGTCTTGCAGTCGCTCACCAGCCGCGATCGCTTCTTCTTGCTCGCGGACTTCGACGCGTACGAAGCCGCGCAGGGGCGGGTGGACGCGGCCTATCGCGATCGAGCGGCCTGGACCCGCATGGCGATCCTCAACACCGCGCGCATGGGCCGCTTCTCGAGCGACGCGACGATCGCGGACTACGCGCGCGACATCTGGGGCGTGCCCACCCAGACCACCAGCGAGGGCTGAGCGTGACCGACGTCGTGGTGATCGGCGGCGGTCCCGCCGGCCTCTCGGCCGCGCTGGTGCTCGCCCGCGGTTGCATGAGCGTGCGCCTGCTCGACGCGGGAACGCCGCGCAACGCATCGAGCGCCGCGATGCACGGCTTCATCGGGCACGACGGCGTGAGCCCCGAAGCCTTCCGCCAGAACGCGCACCGCGAGCTTCAGCGCTATGGCGTCGAGATCGACGCGCGGCGCGCGGTGTCGCTCGACAAGGGCGGCGATGGCCTGCGCGTCACGCTCGACGATGGCGCGAGCATCAAGGCCCCGCGCGTGCTGCTCGCGATGGGCCTCGTCGATCGTCTCCCCGCGCTGCCCGGGCTGAAGGAAGCGTGGGGCAAGACCGCGTTCTCGTGCCCCCACTGCCACGGCTACGAGCTGCGCGGTCGGCGCTGGGGCCTGCTCGCGATCCAGAAGAGCATGGCGCGCATGGCGCCCACGTTCGCGCGCTGGACTCCGTCGCTGACGCTGCTGGCGAACGGACGCACCGATCTCGAGAGCGAGACGCTCACGATGCTCGAGCAGCGAGGCGTCGCGCTCGAGCCGCGCGCGCTCACCGGTCTTCGGGTCGAAGACGGCGTCGTTCGAGCTGCCCTCTTCTCGGACGGCGAGCTGCCGCTCGATGCGCTTCTCTTGCACCCACCTCAGCGCCAGACGGATCTGGTGCTCTACGCCGGCCTCACGCTGGACCCCCAAGGCTCCGTGAAGATCGACGACCGCCACCAGACCTCGATGGCCGGCGTCTACGCCACCGGCGATCTCACGGGTGCCTCCGCCCGCGCGCTCGAAGCCGCGAACGACGCGGTGTACGCCGCGATCGATCTCTTGGAGTCCTGAGCGTCGGGCGCTTCGTCACGGTTCGACGCGCTCGATCGGACCCAGCTCGAAGCCCTCGCCGTGAATCGTCGGACGGTGTGCTCAGCGGCTCCAGCGGAGCGTCTCGGCGACGCCGGGGACGATCAGGTTCTGGTTCAGGCCCTCGGGGCTGCTCATGTAGATGCCGCCGCGGGTCGAGTAGAACGCGAGCATCCGGCAGTCGGGGGACCACGCCGGATCCTTGTTCACGCCCATGCCCTGAGTGATGCGGGTGTACTGCTGGGTCGCGATGTCGACGGTGAACACGTCGAGGCCCGCGCTGCGGCCGGTGAAGGCCAAGAGGTTCCGCGAGCCGACCGGACACCACGCGGGCGTCTGGTTGTAGGTGCCGCGGAACGTGATGCGGCGGACGCCGCCGCCCGAGCTGTTCATCACGAAGATCTGCGGGCTGCCGTGGCGGTTGGAGACGAACGCGATGAGCCCGCCCGGGCCGCCGCAGGTGGGCGAGACGTCGATGCCGGGGTGATCCGTCAACCGGCGCACGTCGCCGCCCTCGAGGTCACTCGAGTAGATCTCGCTGTTCCCGTCGCGGGTGCTGGTGAAGTACGCGCGCCCGCCGCAGATCGAGACGCCCATGTTGATCGAGTCGGGCGCGTCGATGAGCGGCGACTCCTCCGGCGTCAGGTTGCTCCGGGTGATGAACATCCCGGTCTCGGTGAGGATCGAGTACCAGAGGCCGCCGGGCCCGAACGCCGGGAGCATCGCGACGCCGCGGCCGCTCGAGATGCGCGAGACCGAGTGGCCATCGAAGCTCGCGACGTACACGTCCTTGCGACCCTCGCGCACCCGGCGCGCGAACGTGATGCGGGTGCCGAACGCGCCCGCGGTGCCGGTCAGCACACGCACCACCTCGTTCGCGAAGTCGTGCATGAAGCCGCGCAGCTCACCGGGCGCGCCGCTGTAGGTGCGGGTCAGCGTCGCGGTGGTGCCGTGGCTCAGCTCGTAGAGCCGCATCTCGACGCGGATGGTGCCGCCGGTGCGGGTGATGCGTCCCTTCACGACGGCCTGCGCACCGACCACCGACCAGTTCGGCGGCGTGATCTCGAGGCCCTCGGCCTCGAGATCGGCGACGAAGCCGCGCGGGTCGAGCACATCGAAGAGCGAGATGAGGTGCAGGTCGTTGCGCACGACCTCGGCGCCCTCGGGCCCGAGGGTCGCGTCGCCGAGCACGTTGGGGATCGCGATCCGGTAGAGCGCGCGCTCGGGCGAGTCGACGTCGATCACCACCGTGCTCGCGGGCAGCGCCTCGTCGGCGGACTCGGTGCCCTCGGGCGGCGGTGCGTCGGTCACTTGCGAGGCGGCCTCGTGGCCCAGCGGCGCGACGGCGGCGAGCGCGGCGAGGAGGCTGACCCCGAGGAACACGAGGGCAGGGTGGATACGGCGGGAGCGATGGGGATCGGACATCAGGCGACCTCGTTACCACGGCGCTGCCGTTGGGTCGGCTTTGCGGCGGTGCGGCGTGAGACGCGCGAGTGTAACGATCCCTTCGATCGCGGCACCACGAACTTCACCGCCGCCCCAAGCTCGCGACGGTCCCGCGGTATAAGGGCCCGCATGAGGTATCCGAGCGTCCTCTCGGCCTGCGTGAGGCTGGCCTGCGTGGTGCTGCCCTGCGTGGTGGCAGGGTGCGGCAGCGGCGCCGCCGAGGCGCCCGCGACGGAGCCCGATCCGTCGAGCGCGGTCGAACGGCCCACAGTCGAACGGCCTGCAGTGCCCAGCCCCGGCGTGGTCGACGAGGCGCGCGGCGCGAACGATCCGGTCGACGTCCCACCGCCGCCGGGCGCTGATCGCTGTGAGGGCCTCGTCGGTGGGTGCGGCGGATGGGAGGGCTGCGTGATGGTGCGCGCGGACGCGACGACGCCAGGGCGCTTCGTCGGCGTGGGCCCCAACGCCGGGCACCTCTACGAAGAGAGCCACGACTGCCTGAACGGCGTGTGCAACGAGGTCTGTAGCGGCGGCTCGGGCAACGTGTGCCGACCGGGCTTGCGCGAGCGGGTGCCGGACCTGGCGTGCAGCGAGGCCTTTCCTCCTTCGCGCGCGCCCTTCAGCTGCAACCTGATCGAGGGGGCTTGCGTGCAGGGGCCCGATCCGATGCTGATGCCATCCAGTTGAGCGAGGTGCGCGATGCGTGTGTGGGTGTTCGCCTTCGTGGCACTACTCGGTTGTGATGACGACGTGGCGGCTCGCACCACGACGGCGGCGGCGACGAGCGCCCCCGGAGAAGAAGCCGAGGTCGAGCCCGCGAGCGAGCCCTCGCCCGCGCCGCCCGCACCTGCCGCCGTGATCTCGTGCGAGGGCCTGGCGCGATGGTGCGGCGGTTGGACGGGCTGCATCCGGGTCCGCGAGCGACGTGACGACGACGGCACGCTTCACTACGAGGGACTCGACGCGCTCGAAGGCCACACGTACCTGCCCGATGCGTCGTGCGCCGCGGGCGAGCTCTGCAACGACGTGTGCGATCCCGCGACGGGCGTCTGCCGTCCCGGCGTGCTCGAGGACATCTCCGTCGCGTGCAGCCGCAGCGGCGGCCCGAGCCGCGCGCCGTTCTTCTGCGAGCTCGTCGATGGCGCGTGCGTCCAGCACGATCTGCCGCCGCCCGCGGTGCACGCCGGAGGAAGGAGCTGATCATGATCCCCACGAAGCGCACGATGCTCGCCTCGCTCGGCGTCGCAGGGTTTCTCACCGCATGCAGCTGCGGAGCGGGCGAGCCACCCGTCACCCATCCCGCGTCGACGGAGGCAGCGCCGAGCGCACCCGCCTCGCCTGCGCCTTCGAGCGAGCCGGCCGCCGGCGAGTCGCCGAGCGAGCCCGCGAGCGCGCCGCCCCCGGGCGCCGATCGCTGCGAAGGCTTGGTGGGTCCGTGCGGCGGATGGGAGGGCTGCGTGATGGTGCGCGCCGATCCGACGACGCCCGGCGGGTTCGTGGGCGTCGGTCCCAACACCGGCCACCTCTACGCGGAGAACCACGACTGCCACGCAGGCGTCTGCAACGAGGTCTGCACCGGAGGCTCGCTCAGCGGATGCCGGGCCGGTGTCACGGAGCGCATCCCCGCCGTGTGCAGCGCGGCGCAGGCGCCCTCGCGCGCGCCGTTCACCTGCTGGATGCGAGACGGCGCGTGCGTGCAGGGACCCGATCCCAGCATGATGCCCGCGAGCTGACCCGCACGGTCAGGGGCGGGTGATCTTGCGCGGCGGGATGCTCGAGAGCCCAGGGCTGGTCGAGCGACGGTCCGCGAAGGGATCGGGGTCCTGCGGGCGCGCGCCGCCCGGCGGGGTGCCCGCGCCGAAGGTGCGCTCTGTCGCGTCGGTCGCGGGCGGGAAGCTGCTGGTGCGCCGCGGTCGACCCGTCTCGTCGAGCGCCTTGAACGAGCTGGTCGAGCGGGCAGCGCGGGTGAGCCAGCGCAGGGCGATCGCGGGATCGACGAACGCGCGCAGCAAGAGGCGCTGTGAGACCGCGAGCATGTTGACGCGGGTCTCGGCGAGCGCGTCCGGCATGATCAGCGCGACCGCTTCGAACGCCTCGGTGCCCTGCAGCCAACGCCACAGCGCCAGCCGCACCGCGGGGGGCTCGGTCCCGTTCACCTCGTGACGCGCGTCGATGAGCGCGCGCCGGAGGCCATGCTGGTTGGCCTCGCGCTCGAGGACCACGGCGTACCGCATCACCTCGTCTTCACTGCTGAGCGCGCCAGGGTGCACCACGTGCAGGTAGGTGCTGCGCGCGTCCACGACGACGGTACCGGTGGCGATGTCGAGAGACCCCAAGGGGACCGACGGTACTCTCAATCGGTACTGCGCGGTAGGGTCAGTGACGTTCGTCGCACACCGACAAGCGGCATCTCACGCAGCGTTCCGTTATTGGTTTCAGTTTCCGCTGGTCCAGGCCGGCGGAAGCGAGGGCGGCTCCCGCGAAGGCTCGGCCGCAGGCGGATCGGGCTCGATGGCGCGGATGACTGATGCCGTCGCGGTGCGAACCTCTTCCGACACGAAGGGCGGCACCGGCGCGCCGATCGCCGGCAGGGTCGGGCTCACCGGCCCCAGCGATCCCGTCGTGGTCACCGGCGGATCGTCCGGCACGGTGCGCGCCCCGCGCTGCACCTGCACTTCGCTCAACAGCTCGTAGGCGTCGTCGCCGTCGCCCCCGTGGAACTCGAGCGCGTAGGTGCCCGCTAGAGAAAAGGTGTACTCGGCGACGAACGAGCCCGGCTCGCTGCCGCGCTCCGCGTCGACGCGTCGACCCACCCGCTGGCCGTCGCGCCGGACCACGAAGCGGGGACGATCGTCCTCGCCGATCTCCACGCCGTCGGCGACCACTGCCATCAGCGTCACCCGCAGCCCTGCGACGGGATCGGGGCTCACCCGCAGCTCCGCCAAGCGGGGCGGGGTGACGGGCCGCGCGAGCTCTTCTTCGAGCGCGGGGATGTCGCGATCGTCGGGCACCAGCGCGATCAAGAGATCGAGGCTGTGGCGTGCTTCGTCGCGCTCGCCCGCGGTGAGGTGCGCGCGCGTCTCGGTCACCAGCTCGCGCGCGGCCATGCGTCGGATGCGTCGCGCCTCGCGATCATCTGCGCCGCCCTCGAGCAGCTGGTCCGTCAGCGCGGCGACGGACTCGTCGCCTTCCCAGCGATGCTCGGCGAGCGCGAGCTCCGCCGCGTGAAGCACCTCGAGGCGCGCAGCCTCCTCGTTCGCCGCGGAGTACGCGTGCACGCCCCAGGCGACCCCGCCGACCACCAGCGCACCGATCGCGAACGCGCCGAACGCCGCGAGCCAGCGCGAAGGACCCGCGCTCGCACGACGCGGACGCGCGAGCCCCGCTGCGGCGAGCTCCTCGGTGTGCGGCGTAGGCCGCGCCGCCGTCTCGCTCGGGCGCGCGAGCTGATCGCGACTGAGCGGCCCCCGCACCGACGGCTCGCGCTGGCTCGAGCTGCGCGCGCTCACCGAGCCCGAGGGCTCGCGCATGCTGGAGCTCGAGAACGCGCCGCTCGCCTGGCCTTTGGGACGAAACTCGATGCCGACCTCGTGGGCCGCGTCGCGCAGCGCCTCGGCGAAGTCGCTCGCGTCGTCGTAGCGACCGTCCGGGTTCTTCGCGAGCGATCGCATCACGACGTCGGCGATCCGATCGGGGATCTCGCTGCCGCCGGGGCGGCGCTTGATGTGCGGCGGGCGCTCGTGGATGTGCTGCATCAGCAGCGTGACCGGCGCCGACGCAGGGAAGGGCGTCTCGCCCGTGAGCAGCTGGTAGGTCAGCACGCCGAGCGAGTACACGTCGCTCCGCGCGTCCGTCTTCTCGCCCGCGGCGCCCTCGGGTGAGATGTAGCGCGCGGTCCCGAAGACGAGGCCGGACTGGGTCGCTTGCGTCTGATCCTCGTTGCGGAAGAGGCGCGCGATCCCGAAGTCCAACACCTTCACGAAGTCGGGATCCTTGCCCTTGCTGATCAAGAACACGTTCTCCGGCTTCACGTCACGGTGCACGACGCCCTGCACGTGCGCTTCGCCGACGCCTGCGGCGACCTGGGTCGCGATGTGCAGGGCGCGTGGCACCGAGAGGTGCGGCTCGACGCGCAAGAGCTCGGCGAGGGTGCGCCCGCGCAAGAGCTCCATCACCAAGTACAAGCTTCCGTCGGGCAGCTGACCGAAGAGAAAGACCCGCACCACGTTCGGGTGATCGAGCGCCGTCGAGATGCGCGCCTCGCGATGGAAGCGCCGCACGGCCTCGGGGTTCGTGGCCATGTCCGGGTGCAGGATCTTGATCGCCACGTCGCGACCGAGGGTGGTCTGACGGGCCCGGTACACCGCGCCCATGCCGCCGGCCCCGATGGCCTCCTCGATCCGGAACTGATCCAGCAGCACCTGCCCGATGCGGGGGTCGCGCGCCTCTTCGTTCAGGCGCAGCGTCGAGCCGTCCTTCGTGCAGAAGGCCGCCGTCCCGTCGTAGCGCAGGCCGCACTTGGGGCAGATCTTACCGAAGCTGTCCATGCGCTCGAGCGAGGTGGCCTCCCGGGACCGCTCCGCGTCTCGGACCTCACGATCCTCGACGTGGGGAGCCATGAGGGCGAGATCGAGCGGGCCCGTTCGTGGGGAGGAGGATGGCACGAAACCCTGTGATGCGCGAAATCGCGCGGACGTTTGGTGCCGCCCCGGAAGGGCCTGATGGTCAGTCGATGATGCGACCGATCGCGCGGATGCGGAGGTTCACCGTGGCGGTGGCCAAGCCCTCGGGGAACGGGTCACCCGGCATCAAGTCGACGCGGGTACGCGCGAAGAAGCGGACGCGCCCGCTGCCCCCCAGCACGTGGTCCGAGAGCGCGAGCGAGCCGCCCGGATCGATGATCATCTCGCCGCTCACCGCGGTGGCCGCGGGGATGGGATCGATGGTGCCGAGCAACGTCGCACCATCGACGCTCACCGCGGTCTCCGGGGCCCAGAGCACCTCGACCTGCGGCACGCCGAACGTCAGCCCGTTGGGCGAGACGGCGTAGTCGGCCGAGCGGATCTCGATCTCGTCGACGATGCGGATGAGCGTGCCCGCCTCGTTGATGATCGCGTTGAAGTCGACGACGTCGCCGACCTGCACCGCGAGCGTGATGGGCCCGGGGTTGCAGACGTCGGCCTCGCACGCGACGGGCACCTCGGCACTGCTGGGGCAGATGCCGGTGCCCGAGCAGTCGATGCTCGCGATGGTGTTGGAGCCGCTGTCGCGCAGGGCCGACGGCACCTCCAGCGACGCAGCGTTGAGCTCGAAGGTCTGCGCGCCGGTGGAGAGCTCCACGACGACCATGTTGTTGCAGCCAGCGAGGGCGGGGACCGAGAGCAGGAGCAAAGGCAGCCAAGGACGCATCGGGCGAGCATGTCCCACGCGCCGGACCCCCACAAGACAGGGGATCGGCACCCCATCGTGCGAAAGGACAAGACAGATGCGCTCGCTCCGGGGACCTGATATGACCGCGCTCTCTCGATGATGAGGAGCAGGTACTGGTGAGCTCTCCCTCGACGAATCCGCCGCCTCCCCAAGACGGTGGAGGCGCTCGTTACGCCATCGCCGGCGTCGCGCTCTTGGCCCTCGCCGGGCTCGGCTGGTGCTTGATGCAGCCGCCCGACGAGGGGCCGCCGGTCGCTGCGACGCCCGATGCAGGTCCGCCGGCAGAGCGCTCCACCGCGCTCGTCGAGGACTCGCTCGAGATCCCGGAGCTCGAGCCCGACGCCGGGACGCCCGACGCGGGCGAGCCCGAGCCCGAGACCACCACCCCCCGCCGCCCGCGCGTGACCACCGGCGACTGGGAGTGCTCGGGTGAGCTCTCGAGCGCGGCGGTCTCCGCCGTGGTGCGCGGCTTCGATGCGCAGATCCGCAGCTGCTACGAGCGTCGCCTCAAGGCCAACCCGCTCCTGCAGGGCAACATGTCGTTGAGCGTGAAGGTCGACGCGAGCGGCGGGGTCGACGGCGTGCAGGTGGGCGGATCGCTGCGCGATCGCGACGTCTTCTCCTGCGTGCGCGGCGTCGCGATGCGCATGCGCTTCCCGCGGGTCGAGGGCGGCTCGTGCGCGGTCGTGAACATCCCGTACTCGTTCAGCCCCCGCGAGTAGTCGGCCGGTAGTTCGTCGATCCGGAGCCGAGGCTTTTCGTTATCCTCGCCGCTCCGTGAGGATCGGCGTCCCCGAAGAGTCCCTGCCCGCCGAGCGCCGCGTCGCGGTCACGCCGGCGTCGGTGAAGAAGCTGCGCGAGCTCGGCCACGAGGTGGTGATCGAGCACGGGGCGGGTCACCACTCGGGCATCGAGGACGAGGCGTACGCGGAGGCGGGCGCGCGCATGGTGTCGCGCGCCGAGGCCTTCGGCGCCGAGATGGTGATCAAGGTGCGGCCGCCCACGATCGACGAGGCCAAACGCCTTCGAGAGGGCGCGATCCTCGTCTCGCTGGTGCAGCTCGAGCGGCACCCGGAGCTGGGGGACGCGCTCAACGAGCGCAAGGTGAGCGCCATCGCGCTCGAGCGGGTCCCGCGCATCAGCCGCGCGCAGAAGATGGACGCGCTGAGCTCGATGGCGAACGCCGCCGGCTACCGCGCGGTCATCGCCGCGGCCGAGCACTACCAGGGCTTCTTCGGTCCGCAGGTGACGGCCGCAGGCAGCATGCCGCCCGTGAAGGTGCTGATCATCGGCGCGGGCGTCGCGGGGCTCGCGGCGATCGCAGCCGCCAAAGCGCTGGGCGCCGAGGTGCGCGCGTTCGACACCCGCGCGGCTGCGCGCGAGCAGGTCGAGAGCCTGGGCGCGAGCTTCCTCGAGGTCGACTTCCAAGAGTCCGGCGAGGGCGGCGGCGGCTACGCGAAGGAGATGAGCAAGGAGTTCATCGAGGCCGAGATGCGCCTCTTCGAGAAGCAGGCCGAGGACGTGAGCATCGTGATCACGACCGCGCTCGTGCCCGGCAAGAAGGCGCCGACCCTCTTGCCGCGCGCCGTCGCGGAGCGCTTCGCCCCCGGCAGCGTGATCGTCGACATGGCGGCCGAACAGGGCGGCAACTGCGCGCTCACGGTTCCCGGCGAGGTGATCACCCACCAGGGGATCACCGTCGTCGGGTTCACCGATCTCGCGAGCCGCATGGCCCGGTCCACCAGCCGCTTCTTCGCCGCGAACGTCGCGGCGCTCGTCGCGGAGATGGGCGCGGGCGAGGCGTTCGCGATCGATCTGGAGAGCGAGGTGATCCGTCCCGCGCTGGTCACCCACCAGGGCGAGCTCTTGCCCCCGCCGCCCCGCAAGGAGCCCTCGCCTGGCGAAGGACCCAAGCGCGCGACCAAGCCGCCGCCGGCACACGCCAAGCCCAAGCAGGCGCAGATCACCTCACCGACCCGCCGCGCCTGGGGCACGACGCTCGCGGGGATGCTGCTCATCGGCATGCTGTTTCTCCTCGGACGCTTCGCGCCGGGCGACTTCCTCCAGCACTTCACGGTCTTCATCCTCGCGTGCTTCGTGGGCTGGCAGGTCATCTGGAGCGTGAGCCCCGCGCTGCACACGCCGCTCATGAGCGTCACCAACGCGATCAGCGGGATCATCGTCGTGGGCGGCATGCTGCAGATCGGCAGTGATCTCGACCTGCCGTCGATCCTCGGCGCGCTCGCGGTGCTCTTCGCGGCGATCAACGTCGCCGGAGGTTTCCTCGTCACCCAGCGGATGCTGCGGATGTTCCGGCGCGATGCGCCGAGCGACAGCGGGAGCGATCACCGATGACGACGGGCGTCGTCACCATCGCGTACCTCATCGCGGGCGTGCTCTTCATCCGCAGCCTCGGCGGCCTGAGCAAGCAAGAGACCGCGGGGCTCGGCAACCTCTTCGGGATGATCGGGATGGCGGTCGCGGTCGTGGTGACCGCGGTGGTCTGGAGCGGCGGCGGCACCAGCGCGTTCACGGTCGGACCGACGGCGCTCGGATTGCTCGCGGGCGCGGTCGCGCTCGGCGCGGTGATCGGCGCCTACCTCGCGCAGCGCGTCGAGATGACCGGCATGCCCGAGCTCGTCGCGGTGCTGCACAGCTTCGTCGGCTTGGCCGCCGTGCTCGTGGGGATCTCGTCGTACCTGTCGCCGCACGGCGAGGGCACGCCCGAGGCGCTCCTCGTGGAGACGGGCGCGGCCGCGCGCGTCGTGCACCTGGTCGAGATCGGGATCGGCGTGGCGGTGGGCGCGCTCACCTTCACGGGATCGATCGTCGCGTGGGCCAAGCTGCGCGGCAGCATCAGCGGCAAGCCGCTGCTCTTGCCCGGACGGCACCTCCTGAACCTGGTCGTCGCGATCGCGACCGTGGCGGCGCTGGTCCCGCTGATCCAGGAGACCGATCCCTACGCGGGCTTGCCCTGGCTCCTCGGGATGACGGTGCTCGCCGCGCTCCTCGGCGTCCACCTCGTGATGGCGATCGGCGGCGCCGACATGCCCGTCGTCGTGTCGTTGCTCAACAGCTACTCGGGCTGGGCGGCGGCGGCCGCGGGCTTCGTGCTCAGCAACGATCTCTTGATCGTCACCGGCGCGCTGGTCGGCGCGAGCGGGACGATCCTCTCGATCATCATGTGCCGCGCGATGAACCGCTCGATCCTGAACGTCGTGTTCGGGGGCTTCGGGACCGAGAGCGGCGCGGTCGCCGCAGCGGGCGCGCAGACCGGCGAGCTGCGCGAGATCAGCGGCGACGAGGTCGCCGAGCGCCTGCGGACCGCGAAGGAAGTGATCATCGTGCCGGGCTACGGCATGGCGGTGGCGCGCGCGCAGGGCGCGGTGAACCAGCTCACCCGCGCGCTCCGCGAGCGCGGCGCTCGGGTGCGCTTCGCGATCCACCCCGTCGCGGGTCGACTGCCTGGGCACATGAACGTGCTCCTCGCCGAGGCCGGCGTTCCCTACGATCTCGTGCTCGAGATGGAGCACATCAACCAAGACTTCGACAAGACCGACGTCGTCTTGGTGATCGGCGCCAACGACATCGTGAACCCCGGCGCGCTCGACGATCCCAGCAGCCCCATCTATGGGATGCCGGTGCTCGAGGTGTGGAAGAGCAAGCTCGTCGTCGTGAGCAAGCGCGGTAGAGGCGCAGGCTACGCGGGCGTCGAGAACCCCCTCTTCTTCCTCGACTGCACCCGCATGCTCTACGGCGACGCTGGTAAGTCGATGGACGCGCTGGTGAGCGCCGTCCGCAAAGCCTGAGGCCGTGGTCGCTCGCCCGCTTCCGATTTGGGCGGATCGACCACCTCGGGCGCACTCCATCATCTCGCGGTGTGATGGCGCGTACGTCGTGGACGTCACCCTCATCCCGGACGGCTGGACACCCGACGACGACGTACCTCCTTCGGTCGTCCGACTCGTCGAGCGCGGCTGCAAGGTCGATGTCCTCGACGCGCACGAAACGCTCGGCCGGATCCAGGGTGAAGGCGTGCCGGGGTTCGGCTACTCGATGCGTCGAGATGGGCAGCTCGTCTGGGCGCTATCCGTCCGCTCCATCATCCGGACGCACCACCGCGTCACGTTCGCGGATGGAATGCAGTGGCACTTCGAGACCCCGCTGTTCACGTGGATGAACGTACGAGGGTTGGTCGGAGGCGAGGAGAGGCTGCTAGGCAACTACCGCTGGACGAAGCGCTGGTGGTCGCTTTGGATCGAGCCAGAGAGCGAAGCGCCAGAGCTGCTGGCTGCGGTGGCCTTCATGCACCTGCAGTGGGTGCGCTGGTGAGCGCCGTCCGCAAAGCCTGAGCGAGCGTCAGGGGCGCGAGTCGATCGTCGCGCCGATCGAGATGATCAGGAAGTGGAGCCAGTTCGACTGCACGCCGTCGCTCGTGGGGGTCGGTGATCCCGCGCCGTCCGCGCCGCCCGCGAGGTAGCGGACGTTGAGGAAGCCGTCCGCGTGCGGGAGGAACCTCCAGCCGAAGCGCACGCTGGCGTCCACGATCGCGCCCTCGACGAGGTTGTCGGTGCCGTTCAGTCCCGGGATGGGCGACCACCAACCGTCGATCTCGAACGCGAAGAACCAACCCGCGTCCAGCACGAAGCGACCACGCGCGCGCAAGAGCGGCACCGGGCCCACGTCGTTGCGCGTACGGGCGAGCGTCCCGTCCTCGCTGCGGAAGGTGATCGCGGCGTTGCGGATCTGCAGACCCAGGCCGAACGCCAGCTCCTCGTCGCGCCCCGACAGCACGTCGAACGCCCATCCGAACCGATAGAAGGGGAAGCCGTAGTTGAACACCATCGGCGTCCCTTCGGGGAACACGAGCCCGTCGATCCGAAGGTCGCGAGGCGCATTGGCGCTCGAGGTGAGATCGAGCGGCTGGTAGATGAACGTGATCAGGTGTTGCCGCCAGATGTCGAGCTCGAGCTCGAGGCGCACGAAGAGGTAGAGGTTCGACTGGTTGCCGTCGTTGACGTAGTCGATGCGCGTGCCGTCGCTGCCGAGCGTGATCTCGTGGGCGAGGATCCCGGTGAAGCCGAGCTCGCCCGTCGCACGAATGCCGAACTCGTCCTCGCGCGCCGGGGGCGGCTCGACCGTCTCTTCTTGGGCGTGCGCCAGGGCCGGCGCGAGGCAGAGCGCCAGCATGAGCGCGCAGCCCGCGCTGCGGGCCAGTCGTTCGTCACGGGACATACGTCAACTCCTCTTCAATCGCGTTCCTGCAATCGCGCGACCCGAGCGGGCGCGCCGTCTATCGCCACGCGTACTCGGCGATGGCGCGGTCGAACTCTTCGAAGCGAGGCAGCACGCGAACGCGCTTGGGCCACCCGTCGCGATCGATGGCGCGCAGCCCCAGCCACACCTCGACGTCGGCTGGGACCCGACGGATCGCGCGCGCGAACGCGTCGCGCTCCTCGGGCGTCGGGGTGCGCGAGATCCCGAACACGATGAGCTTCGCGCCGCATCGTTCGGCGGCCAGCATCGCGTCGTCCATCGGCGTGTTCGCCCCGAGCATCACGGGCGCGATCCCGCGCTCGATCCCCAGCGCGGCAGCGATCAGCAGGCCGAGCTCGTGGTGCTGGTTCTCGGGCGCTGCGAAGACCACGCGCGCGGCGTCGCGAGCGGGACGACGACCTCCGAGCACCGCCGCGAAGAGGCCTCGGAGCTGAAACGAAGCGAGGTGCTCCTCGGCCACCGACAGCGACCGCGCTTCCCACTCGCTCCCGACCGCGCGGAGGATCGGCGCGGCGACCGCGAACACCAGCACCGAAGGCGACAGCATCATCGCGCGCGCCAGGAGCGCCTCGCACTCGGCGACATCGAACCGCTTCAGCGCCGTCAGGTACGCGTCCACGAGCGCGTCGCCTTCGTCGTTGCTGCTGACCGTCGGCGCGAGCGATCGCAGCACGTCGTTCGTGAGCTCGGCGAGATCGCCGATGCTCCGACCGCTCGCGACCGCGGCCTTCAGCGCGAGGAGCCGCTGCACGTCGTCCTCGGAGTAGCGCCGCGCGTTGCCGTCGGTGCGCTCGGGAGAGACCACGCCGTAGCGGCGCTCCCACACCCGGATCGTGTCCGCGCTCAGCCCGGTTCGTTGGCTGACCGCACGCATCGGAAGCTTCGGCGCGCTCTTCGTCATGGCTCGAGTCTCGTGGCGGGACGGGTCCCGTGTCCCGAAGAATGCGCGATCGTCTGGTTGTGTCCAGAAAAAACCTGGTCGAACCTTGACACCCTCGTCGAGGGGCTGCACTACCCGGCACCGCCTCAAGGGGAGGCGGCCCAACCCCTGGAGCTCGTCCCATGGCCTTTCGCTTCACGACTTCGATCCTCGCGCTGACGCTCACCGGCGTCGGCCTCCTCGGCTGCGACCCAGAGACGCCCGCCGTCGACGCGGGCAGCGACGCTGGCGGCTCGGACACCCCGAGTGCCGACGCACCGACCGCGTCGAACACGATCGTCGACATCGCCGCAGGCAACCCCGACTTCTCGATCCTCGTCGCGGCCGCGACGCGCGCCGAGCTCGTCGACACGCTCGCGAACGCGGACGCGTCGTTCACCGTGTTCGCGCCGACGAATGCCGCGTTCGAGGCATCGGGCATCACGTTGGCGATGGTCGAGGCCATGCCGGTCGCCCAGCTGGCGGGCATCCTCACCTACCACGCGCTCCTCGGGGACGTGCGCAGCAGCGCGATCACCGCTGGGCCGACCACCTCCGTCGTGGGGCTCACGCTCTTCCTCGGCACGACCGGCGGCGTCACGGTCAACGGCGGCAACACCGTCACCGGCGGCGCGAACGTCGTGATGGCCGACATCATCGCGGACAACGGCGTCATCCACGTCATCGATCGCGTGTTGCTCCCGCCGACGATCCCCCAGCTCGCGGTCTATGGCGGGCTCACGGAGCTCGTCGGCGCCGTCACCGCAGCCGATCTCGGCGGCGCGCTCTCTGCGGCCGGACCCTTCACGGTGTTCGCCCCGACGAACGCCGCGTTCGAGGCGCTCCCCGCCGTGCCCACCGGTGACGCGCTCGAGCAGGTGCTGCTCTACCACGTCGTCAGCGGCGCAGTCGTGTCGACCGCCGTTCCGGACATGGCGCCTTCGCTCGCGACGAACGCGTACGACGACGCGCTGACGCTCCTGTTCGACACCTCGTCCGGCGTGGTGATCAACGGCGGCGCCGAGGTCGTCATCGCGGATCTCCGCGCGACCAACGGCGTGGTGCACGTGATCGACGAGGTGCTCTTGCCGATGAACGTGGTCGAGGCCGCGACCGCCGCCGGCCTCACCGGCTTGCTCGGCGCCGCGGGCGCGGCGAGCGCGCTGCCGGGCGGAAGCACCATCGCTGCCGCGCTGTCGGCGGACGCGCCGTACACCGTGTTCGCGCCCACCAACGACGCGTTCACCGCGGCGTCCGCGACCATCGCGACGCTCACCGCGGACCAGGTGCGCGACGTCCTGCTCTACCACGTGCTCGACACGGCCGAGTTCACCACGCCCGTGCTCGCCGCGGACCTCCCCACCGCCGACGCGAGCCTCGCGACGCTGAACGCCGCGAACGACATCCCGTTCGTCGTCGGTCCTCCGCCCACGGTCGACGGCGCGGGCGTCGTCGCGACCGACATCGTGGTCACCAACGGCGTCATCCACCTGATCGACGGCGTGATGGTCCCCGCGACCCTCTGAGCCCACACGACGCTACGAAGGCCGCCGACCGAGAGGCCGGCGGCCTTCGTCCTTTCGGACCGTCCAGCCATCGCTCGACGGAGCGTGACGAAGGGTGACGTCGCACCGCGCGCCGTTGACGCCCCCGCGACCATCCGGTAAGTGAGTGCCCACTCACCATGGCGAGACCGACCCACTTCACCGACGACGCGCTCCTCGTCGCTGCCTACGAGGTGTTCCGCGATCACGGGATGGAGGCGACGACCGCCGAGATCGCTCGGCGCGCTGGATCGAGCGAGGGGACGCTCTTCAAGCGCTTCCAGAGCAAGTGGGGTCTCTTCCACGCGGTGATGGAGAAGACCAACGAGGTGGGCATGGCGTGGACGGCGGGCCTCGCCGATCGGGTCGGACGGGGTGCGCTCGCCGACGAGCTCGAGGGGGCGTCGCACGAGGGCATCGACTTCTTCCGCCTCGCGGTCCCGCTGCACATGATGTCCGGCATCAGCCGCGAGCACACGCGGATGCTGGCGACGGCGTGGGCGCACGAACACCCTGCGCTGACGGCGCGGCGGCGCATCGAGGGGTACTTCCAGGCGGAGCGTCGCCTCGGTCGGATCGGCAAGGTCGACGTGGAGGCCACGGCCCGGATCTTCCAAGGCACCCTCTACAACTTCGCGGTGTCCGAGATCCTCACCGGACCGTACGAGGCATCGCCGCTGCCTCAAGGAAAGTTCGTCCGCCACTTCGTGGGGACGCTCCTGCACGGGATCGTGCAGCCTCGCAGCGCGGCCGAGGAGAGCAGCCCGCGCGCACCCGAGGTGCGGACCGCGAAGGCCCGCCCTCGCAAGCAAGCCGCGGTGCGATCGGGCGCGCCCAAGCGCCGCTGAGCGTTCGCAGGAGACGTCCATCCCACGAGGTGTCGCCGTGATAGTGAGTGAGTGGTCACTAACAATCCTTCTCGTGCTCGTCGGCCTCCCCGCCGCCGCGCACGCCCAGACCCTCCAGTCGTTCTTGGACGCGTCGCGCACCCACGCGGTCGACGTGCGCGAGGCCGAGGCGCTCGCCGATCAGGCGCGCGGCGCGGTGGACGAGGCCCGCGCCCGTCTCCTCCCCTCGTTCACGGCGAGCGGTACCTACCAGCGCAACGAGTACGAGGTCGTCGTGTCGTTCCCGACGGGGATGGGCACCGAGACCAACACCGCGACGTTCACCCCGTACGACCAGCTGAGCGCGACCCTCAGCCTCGACGTCCCGATCGTGGATCTCTCGGCGTGGGTCACGTTCTTCGCCTCCGAGCGCTCCGCCGACGCTGCGGACGCGCGGCGCGATGCGGCGACCTTCGACGTCTCGATCGCCACCGCGACCGCGTACTACCAGCTCGTCGCCGCGCACGCGGTGCTCGCCTCGGCCGTGCGTGCCCAGGGCGCCGCCGAGGAGAACCTCCGCTACGTGCGAGCGCGTGTCGGACCCGGGCTCGCGTCGGAGCTCGACGAGGCGCGCGCCAGCGCGGACGTCGCGCGCGCGGTGCAGGCCGTCGCGGAGGCGGAGCTGCAGGTGACCCTCGGCACGCGCAACCTCTTCGTCCTCACCGGACGCGAGGCGGAGCCGAGCGACGTGACGCTCGAGCGCGGTCGACCGCTCGACGGTGAAGGCGAGGTGTCGGAGTGGACGGCGCGTCTCGATGGGACCCCAGCCGTTCGCGCGGCGCGCTTGGACCGCGAGGCAGCGGAGCGTCTTCGGGAGGCCGCGTGGTTCGCCCTCGCTCCGAGGCTCAGCGGCGCGGCCACCGAGCGCCTGTCGAATGCCGCCGGCTTCAGCCCCGAGGCGCAGTGGGCACTCTCGGTCACGCTCACCTTCCAGCTCGACTTCGCCGCGCCGGGCGTGATCGCCAGCCGTGAGGGTGCGGCGGCGGCCGCGGCGGCGAGAGAGGAGC
>CAYZQM010000053.1:0-30174 GCA_964480175.1 uncultured Sandaracinaceae bacterium | reverse complement strand
CAAGGAGCTGCTCGAGAGCACCGAGAAGCCCGACGACGACAAGAGCGGCGAGAAGGGCGCGAGCGAGGCGACGGTGCAGGCGTTCTTCAAGGAGATCGCCGCGTACGCCGCGTGGCTCGAGGAGGGGAAGAGCGAGTCCGTCCAGCCGCTGAAGGAGCAGACGGGCGACGCCTACGCCGCGCTCACGGCGGTGCGCAGCAAGATCAACGACTACTTCGCGCGCGCTCGCGTAGCGGCCTACGACCCGCGCGCGCTCGCCGCAATCAATGGAGAGGAGAAGCAGTACCTCGAGCTCGCGGCGAAGGACCTCGACGTGACGGCGGCCGAGGTGGAGAAGCTCCCGCTCGCGCAGGTGACCGCGAACGCGACGCTGCCGCTGACGCGCGCGGTGAACCCCGCGTGGGCCGACAAGATCGCGGCCTTCAGAGCGAAGGTCGTCGAGCCGATCGTCGGCACCAAGGACGTCCTGAGCGAGGCCGACTGGGCGAGCATCACCGCCAAGTTCGCGGATCACGTGGCGTGGGTCGGCAAGAAGGCGGGCGCGAGCGTGGAGAAGCTGGGCGCCGAGCGGGTGCAGGCGCTCGCCGCGGGCGATCACGAGAAGAAGCTCCTCGCGCTGGTCGCGGAGGACAAGGAGCGCGAGCCCGAGGCCAAGGCGATCGAGTCGCTCGAGAAGCTGGTCCGGGTGAACCGCGATCTCATGACGGTGGTGAACAACTTCGTCGCCTTCCGCGACTTCTACTCGCGCGAGGCGCCCGCGATCTTCCAGGTCGGCACGCTCTACCTCGACACGCGCGCGTGCGATCTCTGCGTGAAGGTCGAGAACGTCGCCAAGCACGCGACCATGGCGCCGCTCTCGAACGCGTACCTGCTCTACTGCGATCTCAAGAACGCCAAGGGGCAGACGATGTCGATCGCCGCCGCGATGACCGCGGGCGACGTCGACAACCTCATGGTCGGTCGCAACGGGCTCTTCTACGACCGCAAGGGCGTCGACTGGGATGCGACGGTCACCAAGATCGTCGAGAACCCGATCAGCGTCCGCCAAGCCTTCTGGTCGCCGTACAAGAAGGTCCTCCGGATGATCGAGGAGCGCGTCGCGAAGAAGGCGGCGGACGAGGCAGCCGCGCAGGACGCCACGCTCACCAGCGGCGTCGACGCGGCGCAGGCGCGGGCCGCGGGCGACACCAGCGCAGCGGCGACGCCCACGCGGCCGCGGGGCATGGACATCGGCACGCTCGCCGCCATCGGCGTCGCGGTCGGCGGCATCACCGCTGCGCTCGGCGCGTTCCTCGAGGCGTTCTTCGGGCTCGGCATCTGGATGCCGCTCGGCGTCTTGGGTCTCATCCTCTGCATCAGCGGGCCCTCGATGGCGATCGCGTGGCTCAAGCTGCGCAAGCGCAACCTCGGCCCGCTGCTCGACGCGAACGGCTGGGCGGTGAACGCACAGGCCGTGGTGAACGTCCCGCTCGGCGCCTCGCTCACCAAGGAAGCGAAGCTGCCCGCAGGCGCGAGCCGCGACCTGAGCGATCCCTTCGCCGAGAAGCGCCGCCCCTGGGGCTTCTATCTCTTCCTCGTGCTCTTGCTCGTGGCCGCGGGCCTCTGGTTCTTCGGCAAGTTCGACGGCTGGCTCCCGGCGTCGGCCCGCAGCGTGACGGTGCTGGGCGACGCCGCGCCGGCTGCGGTCGACGAGGCGGACCCGCCCGCCGAAGAAGCCGCGTCCGAGGAAGCGGCGCCCGCCGAAGGCTCCTGACGTTCGCTCCCGGCGCGCGGACGTGGCACACCGGAGCGTGCGCACCGTCCGCCCGGGTCCCGCCACCATCGCGCTGCTCTCGCTCTTCGCGGTGTCGTACGTCGCGCAGATGATCGCGGCCTCGGCGCTGCACGTGTCGCTGCCGAGCTTGCTCGCGCTGACCTACGAGCTCGACGTGAGCCTGCTGTGGCGCTGGCTCACGTATCCCTTGGTCGAGGTGCCCGGGAACCTCCTCGGCCGGGTGCTGGGCTTGGCGTTCGGCTACCTGATGCTCTCGCAGCACGAGGCACAGCACGGGGCGAGGAGCACGCTGCTCATCTCGTTCGCCGGCGTCCTGTGCGCCGCGCTCTTCTGCTTGCCCTTCGGGTTCTTGGGCCTCGGCTCGCCGCTCGTCGGCATGACGCCGGTGATCTGGGCGCCGCTCGGGATGCTGCTCGCCATCGCGCACGACCGGCCCGTCGCGATCTTCACCTGGGTGCTGCCCAACGCGAAGGTCGCCGCCGGTCTCTTGCTCCTCTTGCCCGCGGCCACGTCGCTCTTCGATCACGACCCGACGCCGCTCCTCGAGTCGGTCGGCGCGGCGGCGGGCGGCTTCTTGGTGGCGAACGCGCCGTGGCGCGCCTGGTTCGCCAAGAAGCCCGCCAAGAAGACGCCGAAGAAGCATGGCTTTCAGGTGATCCAAGGAGGCGGCGGACGCTCGGACGACGAGCGCCCCAAGTGGCTGAATTGAGCGCCGAGCCGACGGTGCGTTTCTTCACCGATCCGGGCTAACGTCGATCGGCTATCCTCGTCGGCCCATGTCGATGCCCAGGCAAGCACTGTCCGCGGCGACGCAGTACCTGCGTCGGAAGCCCACCGAGATCCCCCGCGCGCTCTCGAACCTGCTCGGGCTCCGGGTCGGCGTGCCGCTCGATGCGCTGCGCTGGCTCCTCGATCGCGCGGCCAAGAGCGGCAAGCTCAAGGACCCGGTGCTCACGGAGGTGCCGCCCGGCATCCGCTTCACCGCGACCGTGGACGCGATGAAGACCCCGCTGCGCGCATCTGCCGTCGTCTACATCGATCGCATGACGATCACGCCCGATCAGATCCGGCTCGAGGTGCGCCTCGAAGAGATCTGGGCCGAGGTGCTCGGCGACGCCGTCGGTCCGGTCGCCGCGCTGCTCAAGAGCGGCGCGCTCGATCTCTCCAAGCCAGGCAACCTCGCCAAGTACCTGCCGCTGCCGCCGACCGTGGTCGAGACCCGCGACAACCGCATCGTGCTCGATCTCATGAAGGACCCGAAGATCGCGGAGAACAAGCGGGTGCGCCGCGCGCTCTCCCTCATCTCGCCCGTGGTCACCGCCTACGGGCTCGAGACGGATGACGATCACCTCGAGGTGGTCTTCCGCCCGCTCCCCGACGGAGTGATGCCCGCCGCGTCCGCGATCCGAACCCACTTCTTGCGCCCGGGTCTGCGGCGGGTGCGCGCGCTCCTTCCGTCGTTCGGTTGATCGATGAGTGAGCCGACGTCGAGCCCCGGGTTCTTCGCCCGGGTGGGGATCGCCTTCGCCGCGTTCTTCCGCGCGCTCTCCGACGCCGCGTTCGCCGGCAGCGTGCAGGGCCTGCGCGAAGGCAAGCGCCTCGCCCTGCCCGAGACGACGGAGAAGAAAAAGCCCGCGCCCGTCGAAGAGGCGCCCAAGAAGAAGGAGCCGCCCAAGCCGGTGCTCCGCGAGGCAGGACCCGAGGCCGCGCTCCTCCTGCTCTCGCTGCTCCAGCGCGAGGGTCGCTTCATCGACTTCCTCGAGGAGGACGTCGCCGGCTTCTCCGACGCGCAGATCGGCGCCGCCGCGCGCGTGGTCCACACCCAGTGCCGCGCCGCGCTGCGCGAGCACGTGCCGATGGAGCCCATCCGGAGCGAAGACGAGGGCGCCAAGATCACGCTGGAGAAGGGCTTCGATGCGAACGCGGTGCGCCTGGCCGGGAACGTGAGCGGCGAGCCGCCGTACAGCGGCACGCTGAGCCACCGAGGCTGGAAGGTGCGCGAGGTGAAGCTCCCGAAGATGGCCGAGGGGCACGACGCGCACATCGTCGCGCCCGCCGAGATCGAGCTCTGAGGGCGCTGCGATGAGCGCGACCCGCTACGCGATCGGCATCGATCTCGGGACCACCCACTCGGCGCTGGCCGAGGTGGATCCCGATCTGAGCGAAGGCGAGGAGATCGCGCTCGACGTCCTGGCCATCCCGCAGACGGTCGCGCCGGGTCAGGTCGACGAGCGGAAGCTGCTCGCCTCGTTCGCCTTTCTTCCCGACGGCGCAGGCCTGCCCGAGGGCGCGCTCGCCTTGCCCTGGGGAACGCCGCGCCTCGCGATCGGCGAGGTCGCGCGGAGCTTGGGCAGCAAGACCACCGGGCGCCTCGTGAGCAGCGCCAAGAGCTGGCTCGCTGCCGAGGGGATCGATCGCCGCGCGCCGATCTTGCCCGAGGCGCCCGCCGAGGGCGTGACCCGCGTCTCGCCGCTCGATGCGTCGATCGCCTACCTCACGCACCTGCGCCACGCGTGGGAGCGGGCACATGAAGGCGAGTCGATCGGCGATCACGACGTGGTGATCACCGTGCCCGCGTCGTTCGATCCCACCGCGCGCGAGCTCACCGCCGAAGCCGCGACGGCCGCGGGCTTGGGCCACGCCGTGCTGCTCGAGGAGCCGCAGGCCGCGGTGTACTCGTGGATCCAGAAGAGCCGCGGCGACTGGCGCGAGCAGGTGCAGCCGGGCGACGTGATCCTCGTCGTGGACCTCGGCGGCGGCACCACCGACTTCTCGCTGATCGCCGTGCTCGAAGATCAGGGTGCGCTCGCGCTGCGTCGCATCGCCGTCGGCGATCACATCCTGCTCGGGGGCGACAACATGGACCTGCTCCTCGCGCACCGGGCCAAGGGCCGGCTCGAGGAGGGCGGCGCGAGCGTCGATCCCAGCCAGTGGCCGGCGCTCGTGCGCGCAGCGTGCGACGCCAAGGAAGCGCTGCTGAGCAAGGACGCGCCGGAGCAGGCGCCGGTCACCTTGCTGGGCAAGGGCAGCAAGCTCGTCGGCGGCGCGCTGCGCACCGACTTGAGCCGCGCCGACGTCGAGGAGCTCATCGTCGAGGGCTTCTTCCCCGAGGTGCCGGTGACCGCGCACCCCGAGAAGCGCACCCGCGCCGGACTCACCCGCCTGGGCTTGCCCTATGCGAGCGACGCGGGGGTGACACGTCACCTGGCGCAGTTCCTCTCGCGCCAGAAGGACGCCGCGCGCGATCTCCCCGAGTTCACCGGGCGCGGCGGCACGTTCGTGCATCCGACGGCGGTGCTGTTCAACGGCGGCGTGCTGAAGAGCAACGTGATCCGCGATCGCGTGCTCGCGACGCTGAACGGCTGGCTCACGGCCGACGGTGGGCGGGCGGTGAAGGTGCTGGGCGGGGAAGAGCTCGATCTCGCGGTCGCCCGCGGCGCGGCCTACTACGCGTTCAGTCGCCGCGGCGCGGGGGTGCGGATCCGCGGCGGCACCGCCAAGAGCTTCTACGTCGGCGTCGAGAGTGCGATGCCCGCGATCCCCGGGATCGAGCCTCCGATCAGCGCGCTCTGCATCGCGCCCTTCGGGATGGAAGAAGGCACCGACGCGCCGCCCGCGCCGCTCGAGCTCGGCTTGGTGGTCGGCGAGCCCGTGAGCTTCCGTTTCTTCTCGAGCTCGGTGCGCCGCGACGATCAGCCCGGGGCGCTGATCGAGCGCTGGCAGGGTCAGCTCGAAGAGCTCGCGCCGATCGGCGCGACGCTGGCGAGCGCCGATCGCAAGGAGGGCGACGTGGTGCCGGTGCGCTTGAGCGCGCGGGTCAGCGAGGTCGGGGTGCTCGAGCTCAGCGCGCGCTCGCGGCAGGACGAGCGCTGGAAAGTCGAGCTCTCCACCCGGTGAGCGCGCTCCTGTCCGATCCGGTCTTCGTCCACGCGCTGATCGGGTGCGGCGCCTTGGCGCTCCTCTGCTGGCTCCTCTCGGTGATCACCAAGGAGTACTCCTGGGTCGATCGGCTCTGGTCGATCGTGCCCGCGCTCTACGTCGCCTACTTCGCCTATGCGGATGGTTGGTCTCCCCGATCGCTGATCCTGAGCGCGCTCACCTGCGCGTGGGGCGCGCGCCTCACGTTCAACTTCGCGCGCAAGGGCGGGTACGCAGCGCTGTGGGGCAAGGGCGGCGGCGAGGACTACCGCTGGGAAGAGCTGCGCAAGGGCATGAGCCCGGCGGCCTTTCAGCTCTTCAACGTCACGTTCATCGCGAGCTACCAGCACCTGCTCCTGTTGTTGATCGCGTTGCCCGCGTGGGCGGCGATCGGCGGCGGACCGCTGAACGGGATCGACGCGGTCGCGGGCCTCGCCTTTGCGCTGCTGCTCGTGCTCGAGACGGTCGCCGACGAGCAGCAGTGGCGCTTCCAGGAGGACAAGCGCAAGCGGCGCGAGCAGGGCTTGCCCATCGAGGAGCCCTTCTTGCGCACGGGGCTCTTCCGCTTCAGCCGTCACCCCAACTTCTTCGCCGAGCAGGGCATGTGGTGGTGCGTGTACCTCTTTCAGGTCGCGGCGACAGGAAGCTGGCTCCACTGGACGCTGATCGGCCCCGTGCTCTTGACCCTACTCTTTCAGGGCTCGACGACGTTCACCGAGAAGATCTCCGTGCGCCGCTACCCCAGCTATGCCGACTACCAGCGCGTGACCTCGCGCCTCCTCCCGCTCCCCCCGCGGTCCACTTGAGCGCGCCGACGACGCTGCGCACCGCGCCCTCGGCGCTTCGCAACCGCGGGCCCATCGCCGACGTGCTCGCGACCGTCCTGCCTTCGCGCGAAGGTGCGCTCGTCCTCGAGATCGCGAGCGGCAGCGGCGAGCACGTCGCGCACTTCGCCGAGCGCTTCGGCCACCTCACCTTCCAGCCCACCGAGGCGTCCGCCGACGCGCTCGCGAGCATCGACGGCCACTGCGCGGAGCGCACCAACGTGCGGCCCGCGATCGTCCTCGACGTGCTCTCGCCGTGGCCGATCTCCGAAGCCGACGCCCTGGTGTGCATCAACATGATCCACGCCTCGGTCCCCGAGACGGTGCCCGCGCTGATGAAGGGAGCCGCCGCGATCCTGCCGAGCGGCGGCGTGATGCTCACGTACGGCGCCTACAAGATCGGGGGCCAGCACACGGCGCCCTCGAACGAGACCTTCGATCGTTGGCTGAAGACGGAGCGCGATCCCCGCTTCGGAGTCCGTGATCTCGAGGCGGTGGAGGCCGAGGCGAACGCCGCGGGGTTGGATCTCGAAGCCCGGGTGCCGATGCCCGCGAACAACTTCGCGCTCGTCTGGCGCCGACGCTGAGACCGCTTCGACGCAACGCAGCACCTACTGCTGCTCACATGGTCGGAGGTGTCTGAAGTCTCCGCCCGCTGCTGCCTCGAGGCAGCGGAGTCTCCAGTCACCAGCGCCACAGCGCTGCGAATTCGCGGGTTTCCACGCCGTCACGCGTCGATGAAGTGACACCTGCGCTACCGGCGCACCTCTCCGCCTTGGGCCCACATCTTGCGATGTCGTGGGACATGACGACGCGAGTCCCCACCTGGGTTCTTCTGCTGTGCGCTGTCACGGGCTGCTCTCTGGTCGGATGTGCTTCGGGCCGCGGACGCGACCGCCGGCCCACCGACCTCGAGCTCACCCCGACCGCCTACTGCGAGATCCTCTCCGCCGACGGTCTGCTCGATTGGTCCGGCAACGCCGCGACCCTCTGCCCCGGGGGCGTCGACCACGACGCGTACGAGGGCGACCCGCTCGCGGGCTCGCACTGCACGGTCTACACGGTCGACAGCCACGGCGGCATGGTGGCCACCGGCATCACCAGCGCGCGCGCGGCGCAAGCGCTGGAGGATGGACGCTTCGTCGTGTGGGGCTGGGACGGCCGGCTCACCATCGACGACGGCGGGCGGGCCACCGAGGTCGCGCCCGTCGCGCTCGACCCCTGGGTCGATCCGGTGAGCGGCAAGATCGCGTTCATCGCGCCGACCGCTGGCGCGACCACGCTCGAGCCGGGGGATGACCGCGAGGTGATGCTCTACGACATCCCGAGCGGCGCGAGCATGTCGCTCATCGTCGACGGCACCGCGTCTTCGCCCGTGCCGATCCCCGGCACCAGCGACGTCCTCTACGTCTCGAGCGCGGCGGGCGTCGCCTCGATCGTGCGGGTGACGCCGACCGAGACCCTGACGCTCACCAACGCGGGCGCGACCGGCGTCGAGCAGGAGTTCATCCCGGTCTACGGCCGGCAGCTGCTCTTCGTCGATGGCGGCGACAGCCTGGTCTACACCGCGGAGTACGAGACCGACGTCCTCTGGAAGCTGAACCTGCGGACCGGCGAGGCGGAGGAGCTCGGGCCCGGTCGCTACCCCGCGTTCGGCACCGACGGCTCGGTGCTCGCGGGCGGCAACACCAGCAGCGACGCGTGCGCCTCGCACTACCTCGACGGGGTGACGCCATGAGCCGCTCCACCACGAAGCCCCTGATCCTCACGGCCCTGATCGCGGCCGCGTGCGGCCTCGCGACGCTCGCCCAGGGTTGCCAGGCGCGCACCGTCGCGGCCGAGCCCGCCGTCGCGCTCAGCAGCGCCGAGCTGCGCACCACCTGCGCCGATGGCCCCGTCACCCGCGGCATCGACGTCTCCAAGTGGCAGGGCACCATCAACTGGGATCAGGTCGCCGGCAGCGGCGTGCGCTTCGCGTTCATCCGCGTGAGCGACGGCGTCAACTACCGCGACGGGATGTTCTCTCGGAACTGGACCGAGGCCCGACGCGTCGGCATCCACCGCGGCGCCTACCAGTTCTTCCGCCCCAACCAGGACGTGGCCGCCCAGGCCAACATCATGATCGAGGCCCTGCGCGCCGACGGCGGCGAGCTCGCGCCGGTGATCGACGTGGAAGCGGCGAACGGTCGCAGCGCATCGCAGATCACCGCGGCCGTGCGCGAGTGGATCCGCCTGGTCGGCGACGCGACGGGTCGCACCCCGATCATCTACACCGGCCCCTACTTCTGGCGGGACTCGGTGGGCAACCCGAACATGAGCAGCAACCCGCTGTGGATCGCGCACTACGGTCCGCGCTGCCCGCTCATCTCCGAGGACGTCTGGTCGCGCTGGGACTTCTGGCAGTACACCGACAGCGGGCGCGTGCCCGGCATCTCGGGCCCCGTGGACATGAACTACTTCAACGGGACCCTCGAGGAGCTCGGCGGCATGCCCGCGATGCCGCCCCCGACGCCGAGCAACGGAGAGCTCTCGCCGCCCATCGACACGATGCGGGTCACCTCGTACGTGAGCCACACCTCGGGCGGTCGCGGGGTGCGCTTCGACTGCGCGTCCTTCACCCGCAGCAACCACAAGGGCACGGACTTCGGCGTCGCGCGGGGCACGCCGGTGCTCGCGTCGGCGGCCGGCTTGGTGATCCGCGCGGTCGATGGCTGCAGCGAGGGCAACAGCTCGTGCGGCGGCAGCTTCGGCAACCACGTGATCATCCTGCACGAGGACGGACGCGCGACGCTCTACGCCCACCTCACCAGCGGCTCGGTCTCGGTGCGGCGCGATCAGCGCGTGACGTGCGGCCAGCAGATCGGTACGTCGGGCAACACCGGTCGCTCGACGGGTCCGCACCTGCACTACGAGGTGCGCGACGGAGTGCGCGGCACCGGGGACGGCGCGGTCGCGAGCTACTACTCGCGCGGCCCGACCGATCCCTACGGCGGCGCGTGCAGCAGCCAGCCCGAAGATCTCTGGGCGCCTTCGTGCATGGACTCGGGTCCGCGCAACGACTCCGCGTTCGTGAGCGCCACCCACCCGCGCACCGTGACGGTCGCGCCGGGCGAGAACCTGACCCAGGCCTGGCGCCTGCGGAACAGCGGCACGACCACCTGGTCGACGATGGAAGACTACCGCCTGACCCACGTGAGCGGTCCGACGCTCGATGGCCTCTCCAACGTCGGCCTCTCGGAGGGCGACGTCGCACCCAACGCCGAGGCCCGCTTCGAGGTCACCGTGCGCGCGCCCACCGAGGGCGGTGAGTACGTGTCGGTCTACCGCATGACCCAGGGTGACGATCAGTTCGGCGTGACCGTGCGGATCAACATCAAGGTCGCCGCGCCCCGCGCCTGCAGCTCGATGACGCTGGGCCGCAGCGTCCCCTCGGGCAGCTGCGTGCAGGTGAGCTACCCCGCCTGCGGCATCTCGGAGTGCGCGTGGTTCCGCTGCAACGACGGAGCGTGGGTGTGCACCGAGCAGAGCGCGTGTGAGGGCGAGAGCTTCGCCCGCGACACCTGCGCGCCGCCGGTGGCGTGCGACACGATGGCGTGCGGCGACTGCGCCGGCGCGACCGGCTGCACCTGGTGCGAGGCCTCCGGCACCTGCGTCGCCGATCGCGGCGAGGACAGCGAGTGCAGCGGACCGGTGACCAACGATCCGATGGCATGCATGGCTTGCTACGACATCGGCTTCGCGTGCGCGGCCGACAACCAGTGCTGCGGCTGGACCGCGGGCGGCACCGTCGAGTGCATGGACGGGTTCTGCGAGGACACCACCATGTGCGGGGCCAACGGCGACACCTGCGTGGACGCGGATCCGGAGTCGCGCTGCTGCGGTCTCGCGATCTGCAGCCAGGACGAGGGCGGCACCTTCGAGTGCTGCACCCGCGCCGGCGAGCGCTGCACCTCGGATGACGAGTGCTGCGGCTACATGCAGTGCGGCGCCGATGGCTTCTGCGCACCGCAGGCGGTCGGAGAGAGCTGCCGCTCCTCGCAGGAGTGCGAGGGCGCGAGCTTCTGCACCGACGGCAACGTCTGCGGCTTCAGCTGAGGCTGAGCCGAGCGAGCACATCGAGCTGGGTGCCCGGGATCGCGTTCGGCGGTCTCGGGCACCACCGCGTTCGGGCCATCACTTCCTCACACCTGCGTCGGGATAGATCGCGGTCGCCTCGATGAGCGCCTCGGGCGGCGCGCCCTCGCCTTCGAGCTCGACGTCGGCCTCTTCGCCGGCCGCAGTGAGCGCCGCGCGCTCGGCCTCGCGAGCGACCCGGATGGGCTCGTCGCTGGTCGGCTCGATCCCCGCGCGCCGCGCGTCGCGATCGGCGCGCGCCCAGGCGCTGCGCAGGATCGGCCGCTCGCGGTTGGACTCGCTCGGGCCCGACGCGTCGCTCCAGAAGTAGCTCCGCTCGCGCACGTCGAGGTGCACGAAGCCGCTGACCGGATAGATGCCGACGCCGACGAAGCCCAGCCTCCGCGCCCACGCCGCGAGCCGTCGATCGGCGACGCCGGGGAGCACGAAGTCGATCGCGCGACCGTGCGCGTGCCGGCTGCTCGCGCGCCCGGGGCGGTAGCCGCTGATCACGATCACGTACGGCGCGCGGAAGTGGCGCGCCGCGCGGTAGACCAGCTCGAGCAAGCGCGGCTCGATCGGGTGCTCGCTTCCGTCCTCGTGGTGCGCGAGCGCGCGCGCCGCGGCGGCGAGCGCGACCGCATCGAAGCCTCCCTCGTCCGAGCCCGGGGTCAGCGTCGCGACCTCGCCGCGCACCGGCCGCAGCACCAGCGGCGGCGGATCGTGCGCGAGCCACGCGGTCACCACGCTGCGCGGCGCGCGCTCGTGGCGCCGGCGGATCGCGCGACGCTGCGCGGCGGTGAGCCGCGGGCGACGCGCTCTTCGGCGCCGGGTGCGCTGACAGCTCGCGCCCCGATCGGCCTCGCTCGGCGCGGTGAAGACGACGGCGCTCGCGAACATCAGGAGCGAGAGGCAGAGCGCCAGGAGCGAGGGGTGGGCTTTGGAGATCACGGCGCGGGGTGCGAGCTCGGCAGCATAGAGCGTGCGCTAGCGCCCGCCGCTGGAATGCCAACCGGCGCAGCGAGGGTGTAGAACGGCCGCTCGGACCCCGGCGGTCCCGGAGGACTTCATGCGAGCACTACTTCCCCATTGGCGGCGCGCCGCCTCGATCCTCTCTTGTGCGCTGGCGATCGGCGCGTGTGATCCCGAGCCGGACATGGACGCTGGCCTCGACGCTTCGGCGGACGCGCCGATTCCCGGGGACGGTGGCCTCGACGATCTGCCGGTCTCGGAGACCCTCGATCTGCCGGGCCTCGAGGGACCGGTCGACGTGGTCTACGACGACCGCGGCATCCCCCACATCTACGGCACCACGGTCCACGACGTGATCTTGGCCGAGGGCTTCTTGATGAGCCGGGACCGCTTCGGTCAGATGGAGTTCATCCGCCGCAACGTGCTCGGTCGCCTCAGCGAGGTCGCCGAGCCGCTCGCGCCCGGGATCTTCGAGGACGACTTCGACGCGCGCGTCACCGGCTACGGCCGCATGGGCCGCTTGATCTGGGAGGACCTGCAGGACGCGACGGATCCCGTCGAGGTCCGCACCCGCGAGACCGCGCAGGCGTTCGTCGACGGCATCAACGCGTACATCGCGCGGGTGCGCGCGGGCGACGAGAACCCGACGTTCGAGGGCGCCGAGGCGCTGAACCTCATCGTCTTCTCGTCCTACTTCACCGACTGGGAGCCGTCGGACGTCTTCGCGATGGCGCGCTTTCAGGCGATGTCGCTCAGCTTCGACGCGGGCGCCGACGTGAATCGCACCCGGGTGCTGGCGGGCATCGCGGCCGCGTTCGGCGAGGCCGATGATCCGCGCCGCGCGATCTTCCACGATCTGTATGGCGACCTCCCGGCGCGCCCCGTCTACACCCGCGACGGCTTCAACGACGGTGGCACCGAGGCGCTCCTGCCCGACTTCCGCCCGTCGGACCGGCCCGCGCCGATGCGCATGCCCTCGGTCACCGCGCTGGACGTGGCCGCGCAGTTCTTCGATCGCTTCGAGCGCCGCACCGTCGCGCTCGGCATGGGCGACGAGCACCGCGGCTCGAACAACTGGATCGTCTCGGGCTCGCTCACGGAGAGCGGCAACCCGATCCTGTCCAACGACCCCCACCTCTCGCTGATCAGCCCGCCGGTCTGGTGGTACGTGCACCTCAACACCGAGCGCATGGGCGGTGAGGACGCGATCGACGCCGAGGGCGTCGCGTTCGCGGGCCTGCCCGGCGTGGTGCTCGGCTTCAACCGCAACATCGCCTGGGGCGCGACCACGACGGGCTACGACGTGACCGACGTGTACCTCGAGCAGATCACCGAGGTCGCGGACGGCCCCGACACCGTGCTCTTCGACGAGGACGGCGACGGCGATCTGAGCGACGCGATCCAGGTCGCGATCGTGACCGAGACCGAGACGATCAACCGCTCGGGCAGCGACCCGCTCGTGCGCGACATCGAGTTCGTGCCGCACCACGGCCCGATCCTCCCGGGGACGCGCGAGCCCGTCGAGGGCATGCCCGGCCGCTTCACCGCGCTCTCGGTGCGCTACACCGGCTACGACGTCTCCAACGAGCTCGCGTACTTCACCGCGCTCCTCACCGCGACCAACGTCGCCGAGGCCGCGGTCGCGCAGGATCACTTCCGCGTCGGCTCGCAGAACTTCGTCGTCATCGACCGCGAGCACATCCGCTGGTCGACCGAGTCGCGGGTGCCGGTGCGCGATCCCCGCGCGCTCACCTTCGACTACGACGAGAACGGCGTGCACAGCGGCAGCTGCCCGCTCTTCGTGCTCGACGGCACCGGCGTGCACGAGTGGATGGGCGATCTGCCTTCGACCGCGATCCCCCACGACGAGGATCCGGCGCGCGGCTACGTCGCGACCGCGAACCAGGACAACGTCGGCGTCACGGGCGACGGCAACGCGTGCAACGACATGCACTACATCGGCGGCGACTTCGCCTTCGGCTGGCGCCAGGACCACATCGTCGGCGAGCTCGATCGCCTGAGCGCGCGCGGTGACATCACCGTCGAGGACATGCAGGCGCTGCAGGCGCTGACCACCAGCTCGACGGGCACCATGCTGCGCGACCGCTTCGTCGAGATCCTGGGCGACGCCGCCGCGATCACCGCCGCGGGCATCGACGCCGAGGACGCCGCGCGCTTGGCCGACGCGCGCACCCGCCTGATGGCGTGGTCGCTCGAGACGCCCCACGGCGTCGGCGCGACCGACGCGACGGTCATCGCGGACAGCGTCGCCACCACCATCTTCAACGCGGCGCTCACCCACATCCTGCCGCTGGCGCTCAACGACGAAGGCGCGGCGATCGGTCGCGGCCCCGGCTCCGACGACGCGATGCGCTGGTTCGAGCAGGCGCTGATCGATCCCACCGGGATCCACTCCGCGCTGAACGGCGAGGGCCGCAGCGTGCTCTTCGACGACCTGACCACCGAAGGCGAGCTCGAGACCGAGGAGACCATCGTGCTCCGCGGCACGCTGCAAGGCCTCGACTTCCTCACCAGCGCGATCGGCGCGGACCCGACCAGCTGGCGCTGGGGCGTGCTGCACCGGGTGCGCTTCTCCACCGTCGTGCCGGCGGTCGCCACCGACACGATGTCGATCCCGCCGGCCAACGATCCGATGTTCCCGGGCGGCTTCCCGCGCCACGGTGACTGGGGCGCGGTCGACGTCGGCAACTTCGGGCTCTTCGCCGGCAGCGGCGGCGCGAGCCTCAACGAGTACATGCACGGCAGCGGCGCCTCGATGCGCTTCGTCGTCGAGATGACCGCGACCGGACCGCTCGCCTACAACGCGCTGCCGGGCGGTCAGGTCTACGACCCGGCCTCGCCGCACCACCGCGACGAAGCCGATCTCTGGATCGCGAACGAGGCGCCCCGCGTCGCGTTCGACGCGGCGGACGTCGTGACGCACTTCGAGCGCCGCATCTCGCTCACCGTGCCCTGATCCCAGCGTTCGATCGACACCCGACAGGCCCGCCTCGCGCTCGCGACGGCGGGCCTCGTCGCGACTGCGGTGAACGCGCGAGCGCGCTCTGCAACGGAGGGGGCCATGCGATCTCTCGTCCTCGCCTCGCTCGCGCTCTCGCTCGCGTGCGATCCCGCCTCCGTCGCGACCGATGCGCCCTTCGACGACGCGGGCGCGCGCGACGCACCCACCAGCGACACAGCGAGCAGCGACGCAGCGAGCAGTGATGCGCCCGCCAGCGATGCGCCGAGCGCGTGCGTGCCCACCGGCGGCGCAGCGATGGGCGATGCGTACTGCGATGGCTTCTTCCTCAGCCTCTTCACCCGCGACGACGGCGCGCCGCGCATGACGCTGCGCGGTCGGCTGCGGCCGAACGACGTGAGCGAGGGCGCCTGCGCGGTGCTCGACACCATCGACGTTCAGGTGGGCGGCGTGACCGTCACGACGCTCGACGGCGTGTGGAACACGGGCACGCCGAGCGATCTGCTCGCGGAGGGCGCGAGCTTTCCGGAGCTGACCGAGCGCTGCGCGGCCGACGAAGACCGCTTCGGTGGCTTCGGCTTCGTGCTGCACGGTCGCGTCGATGGAGGATCGTTCACCGCCCACTGCGCCGACGCCGAGGGTGGCGGGCGCTGGCCGCCCGCGGTCACGGTGAGCTGCCATCACAACGTGGAGGCCGCGCCGCGCACCGCGTACGCGATGGTCTCGAGCAACCCGGCGTTCACCTACAGCTCGCTCGACGTGACCCTCCACCACGCGTCGGGTGAGGCCATCACCGCGGCCGAGGACACCGTGCGCGTCATCCCCGGCTTCGCGACCGCGTTCGGGCCGACGCCAGACCTCGATCCGTTCGACAGCACGGGCTGGACGGCGTCGATCTACGAGAGCTCGGACGGTACTGGCGCCTACAGCGGGGTGCAGCTCATGCGGATGGGCGCGCTCCCCATGGAGCTCTGTCCTCCGCCTTCGACGGGTCCGCCCGAGCCGGGTGATCCGCTCCCGCCGGTCTTCTTGGCGCGCATCCGCGGCACCGCGGAGCACGGCGCGTTCTCCACCGAGGCGTACGTGGCCGGCTGCTTCACCACCAGCAGCCCGTAGCCCCACGGCCTCGCTGCATCCCGCACAGCGCACCTCGCTCGGGTAGGGGGCCCGGGCTACACCTGCGCCCCTCAACGCGGAGACGTGATGATGCACTCGGTCGATGTCGCAATCTTGGGTGGTGGTCTGGCGGGCAACTGTCTGGCGCGGCAGCTGCGTCGAACGCTCCCGCAGCTCTCGGTGGCCGTCTTCGAGCGCGACGTCGAGCGCGGCTACAAGGTCGGCGAGTCCAGCGTGGAGATCGCGGCGCACTACTGGGTGCGTCGCCTGGGCCTCGCGACGTACCTGCACAAGGAGCACCTGCCCAAGAACGGGCTGCGCTTCTTCTTCGACTCGGAGGGCAAGGACCAGCCGCTCGAGAAGATGAGCGAGCTCGGCGTGAACGGCCTGCCGCCCTACCTCAGCTTCCAGCTCGATCGAGCGCGCCTCGAGGCGGATCTGATGGCGATGAACCGAGAGGACGGAGTCGACGTCCGCATCGGCGCCAAGGTGAGCAAGCTGAGCTTGGCCAAGGGCGATCCGAGCGCGCGCCACACCTTCCACGTGCAAGAGGACGACGGCGAGAGCGACTGGTCCGCGCGCTGGGTGATCGATGCGACCGGCCGCGAGAGCATGATCGCGCGCCAGCTCGATCTGCGGGTGCCCGAGACGAGCCACAAGATCGCCGCGTCGTGGGGCCGCTTCGAGGGCGTCGAGGACATGGACGATCGCCCGAACGCGCCCGAGTGGCGGGGCCGGGTGAACGACACCTGCCGGGTGCTCTCGACCAACCACTTCAACTACCCCGGCTACTGGATCTGGTTCATCCCGCTGCGCGAGGGCCTCACGTCGGTGGGCGTGGTGCAGGAGTCCAAGGACTGGTCGCCCGCCAAGCACAAGGTGCCGGGCCTCATGGCGTTCCTGAACGAGCACCAGGCCGTCGCGTCGCTCTTGACCAAGGCCAAGGCGATCGACGTCGCGGCGTTCACCCAGCTCGCGTACCGCACCAAGCGCTTCTTCAGCGAGGACCGCTGGGCGCTGATCGGCGACGCCGCCGCGTTCACCGATCCCTTCTACAGCCCGGGCTCGGACTTCATCACCACCGAGTGCGACTTCGTCACCGATCTCATCAAGCGCGAGGTGATGGGTGAGGCGATGGGCGAGATCACCGCGCTCTTCGACGACTACATGCAGTACCGCTTCGACACGACGCTCGCGGTCTACGATCAGCTCTACCCGACCTTCGGCAGCTACGAGCTCTTCCGGAGCAAGGCCTACTTCGACACGGGGACCTACTACAACCTGCTCTTCGATCCCTTCCACAAGGAAGAGCACCTCGATCCCCGCCAGCTCCGCATGACGCTGCGCCGCCGCGCGGGCGCGATGGACATGATGGGCGGCGTGGCCCGCTCGTTCGCGCTCGCCGCGGTCGAGATGAAGAAGCGCGGCACCTACTACCGCAAGAACGCGGATCACTACGAGGTCGATGGCCGCGAGGCGTTCGGCGCGATCGCGCGCGTGGGCCATCCCCGCTCGCGTCGCGAGATCGGCGAGCGCACCACCGTCGTGCTCGAGCGGGCCCAGGAGCTCTTGCTCTCGGCGCTGGACGGCGATCTCGGCCCGGTGCCGCCGCTCGTGACCAAGAGCGACGTCTTCGAGACCGAGCTCGCTGGATGACCACACGACGCGTCGTCGTCACCGGCCTCGGGGTCCTGTCGCCGATCGGCAACTCGCTCGCGGACTCGTTCGACGCGCTCCTGAAGGGGCAGAGCGGCGTGCGCTTCATGCCCGAGTGGGACGAGATCGCCGATCTGCAGGGGCGCCTCGGCGCGAGCGTCGAGGGCATCGACTTCAAGCAGCACTTCGATCGCAAGAAGCGCCGCACGATGGGCCGGGTCGCGATGCTCGCGGTGCACGCGACCGAACAAGCGGTCGCGCAGAGCGGTCTCGACGAAGGGCAGCTGCGCTCGCCGCGCTGCGCGGTCGCGTTCGGCTCGACGCACGGCAGCGGGAGCGAGGCCGACGCGTTCAGCGAGCCGCTCGCGCTGACCAAGTCGATGCGCGGCCTCGAGGGCAACGCGTTCTTCCGCTTCATGTCGCACACCGTCGCGGTGAACGTCGGGCACTTCTTCGGGACCCAAGGGCGCATCGTGCCCACGTGCACCGCGTGCACCAGCGGCTCGCAAGGGATCGGCACGGGCTACGAGCTCATCCGGAGCGGCGTCGCGGACGTGGCGCTCACCGGCGGCGCCGAGGAGATGCACTACAAGACCGCGGTCACCTTCGATCTGTTGATGGCGGCCTCGAGCCACTTCAACGATCGACCGACCGAGAGCCCGCGCCCCTTCGACGTCGATCGCGACGGGCTGGTGCTCGGCGAAGGCGCGGGCGCCGTGGTGCTGGAGTCGCTGGAGCACGCGCGCGCTCGAGGCGCGACGATCCTGGCGGAGGTGCTGGGCTACGCGAGCAACTGCGACGGCGTGCACCTCACGATGCCGAGCCAGGACGGGATGGAGCGGGTGATGCGTCTGTCGCTCGAGGACGCGCAGCTCGGCGCGGACGCGATCGACTACGTGAACGGCCACGGCACGGGCACCGGCTTGGGCGACGTCGCCGAGAGCAACGCGACGGCGCAGGTCTTCGGGCGGAGGATCCCGTTCTCCGCGCTCAAGGGGTACGTGGGCCACACGGTCGGCGCGTGCGGCGCGATCGAGGCGGCGTGGAGCATCGCTATGATGCGGCAGGGACGCATCGTCCCGAACAAGAACCTCGATCGCCTCGATCCCGCGTGCGGTCCGCTCGACTACGTGCGCGAGGTGCGGGAGGCCGAGCTCTCCGCCGTGATGAGCAACAACTTCGCGTTCGGCGGGATCAACACGTCGCTGATCTTCGGACCGCCGCCCGCCTGAGCTCGCGCTCCTCGTTCAGCTCAGGCTCAGCTCAGAGGTGGGTGCAGATGCCGCTGGTGCAGTCGTAGTTGTCGCGCACGCAGTCGGCGTCGGTGGTGCAGGTCACGTTCACACAACTCTGGATGTACGTCTCGCGGGCCTCGCGATCGACGCAGCCAGCGCAGCTCTCGAGCGTCCAGATCTCGGTCTCGAAGTCGTAGTCGTCGCTGAGCACGAACTCCGGGTCTTGGCCGACGTCGCAGCTGACGAGCGCGCTGGGATCGGCGTCGCACATCGCGGTGCCGCTGATGTCGTGGATGTCCACGCTGCAGGAGCGCCCGGCGCCGTCGATGTACGAGCGGATCTCCATCGGCTCCTCGTCGGCGCAGCCGAGCGAGCCGGCGGCGGCCACGCCGAGCCCCACCGTCATGCAGCCCATTCCGATCATCCGTCCCAGTGTTCGCGTCATCGGGTCTCCTCTCGTCTCTTCACCCCGAGCGGCGCCCCCTGCGATCCCCTCTACAGGAATCGTTCCAACGGCAAAGTCCGCAAATGCGGTGGCGCGCTGGCCACGATCGCGCGGGCGCTGTGGGGTCCGGCGCGTGAGCGCTGAGGGGTCGTAGGCCCTGTGCACCCAGCCAGGTGGCCCCTGACGAACTCGACTTGAATCAGCGCCGATCCCGGCTAGCCTCGCGCCCCCTATGTCGAAGCTCGCCGATTACCTGAAGACCAACAAGATCGACACCCGCCGCGTGCTCGCGGCCAGCCGCACGCTCGAGCAGCGCAGCAACGAGGATCGCGCGCTCGTCGCGACCAAGTCGCTGATGAAGGCCGGCAAGAAGGAGAAGGACGAGGCCGTCCTCGCCAAGAAGCCCGCCTCCGGCCGCCACGTGACCGCGCCGATGATGGATCGCGCGCTCGCGGGCACCACGGTCCCCGGCCCGGTCAAGACCCGGATCGTGCGCGCGGTGAACAGCTTGCTGACGGCGAAGAAGAAGCCGGAAGTGAAGCTGCACGACCTGTTCTGATCGCTCGCAGAAGACCCCGAGACGACACGAGCGCGCAGGCCATCGGCCGCGCGCTCGTCGTCGTTCCCGGGTTGCTCGTCGCCGTCGCGTGAAGCGGCGCCCGCTCGCGGCGGACGCCGGCTCACCCGGCGAGCTCGATCACTTGGGGAGCTTGGCGTCGAAGAACGCCTTCAGCTTGATCAGGTTCTTCTCCTCGCGGGAGAAGCTCGGGGACTCGTAGCCCTTCGCGAAGCCGCGCACGTCGTCGAGGAACTCGGCGCGCACCTGCGCGTCGGCGATGATGTCCGGGACCGCGCGACCACGGGCCGCGCCCTTCTTGAGGCCCTTCACGTAGGCCTCGAGGCGGCCGTAGTCCTTGCCGAGGAACTCGCGCACGACGTCCGCTTCGTTGGCCAGCGCGCCGATCGCCTTGAGCGCCTCGGGATCGCTCTCGCCCTCGGCGCTCGCCGCGAGATCGGCGGCGACGCGGAGCACGAACGCGTCGTCGAGGTAGCCGATGTCGTCGATGCCGTCGGGGATCAGATCGAGCGACTTGAAGAGGTAGTTCAGCCCTCCCGCCACCGACTCGCGCGCAGGCTCCGACAGACCGGTCCCCTCCAGCGTGTTGCCGAGCTTCTCTGCGTCCTCGCCCAAGCTGCGGAGCCAGGCGGGAAACGTGTCGAGGTACTTGGCGTTCTCACTCATGTCCGGATTCCTCCAACCAAACGTTGGCTCGCAGCGCGCGAGCGGGCGGCGATGCTATCCGATGGGGCGGCGCTCCATCAACCGCGGATCGGATCGCTCCTCCGTGAGAAAATCGCGGCTGAAAGAAAGCTGCAAGGTCTGCCCCGTATCTCTCCCCGTGCGCCGGATGGACCGGCCCCAAGGAGAAGGAAGAAGCCATGAAGAAGACCCTGACCTCGATGCTCGTGATCGCCGCGCTGTCCCTGACCACCGGCCTCGCGCTCGCTCAGGACGCCGGCACCGATCGCGGCGCGGCGCGGGGTGACTGCCCCGGCCACCACGGCCGCGGGCGCGGCCACGGCCCGATGTCCGCCGAGGGGATGGAGCGCCGCATCGCCCACATGACCGAGCGCCTCTCGCTCGACGCGCACCAGGTCACCCTGGTCCGCGAGATCCTCACGGCCGCGCGCACCGAGGGCGAGGCCCTGCGCGCCGCGGAGCGCAGCCCCGAGCGCCGGGCGCAGTTCCAGGCGCTGCACGCGCGCGTCGAAGCGCAGATCGACGCGATCCTGACCGACGCGCAGCGCACCACGCTGGCGGCGATGCGGGCGGAGCGGCACGAGCGCATGGAGGCCCGTCGGGCGCGCCGCGGGGAGCGGGGCGAGGGCGCGCGCGGTGAGGGCGCACGCGGCGGACGAGGCGGACGCACCGCCCCTGCCGAGAGCTCGCGCGGCATCTGATCGCGTGACGTCCCGTCCTGCGGCCGGCCCGCGCTGCATGCTGCAGCGCGGGCCGAACCGCTCACCGACCACGTCCCCGCGCTACACCGCACCCCCAAGAGACCCCGACGATGTCGCAGCGCATCCTCGTCATCGAAGACGATCCCGATCTCGGCGCGCAGCTGCGCCGTGACCTCGGCAAGGCGGGCTACGACGTCGTGCTCATCGCGGACGGCGACGAGGCGCGCCGCGCGGGCGTGGGCGACGCCGATCTGGTGATCCTCGATCTGATGCTGCCCGGCACCTATGGGCTCGATCTGCTCAAGCGCTTCCGCGCCGACAGCGAGGTGCCCGTGCTCGTGGTGACGGCCCGCGATCACACCGCGGACAAGGTCCGCGCGCTCGGCCTCGGAGCCGACGACTACGTGACCAAGCCGTTCTGGCCCGACGAGCTCTTGGCGCGGGTGAAGGCGCGCCTGAGGCGTCCGGAGCTCAAGAAGAGCGGCGGCGCGAGCAAGGCGGTGCGGGCCGGCGCGCTGGAGGTGCGCGAGGACGAGCGGCGGGTCTTGATCGACGGCGAGCCGGTCGAGCTCTCCCGCACCGAGCTCGAGGTGCTCTTCTCGCTCGCGCGCCGCGCCGGCAGGCCCGTCGAGCGCGCGCTCATCGCCGAGGAGGCGTTCAGCGGCGAGGTCGACGGCGAAGCGCGAGGCCTCGACGTCCACGTCTCGCGTCTGCGCAAGAAGCTCGGCGCCGAGGGCAAGCGCATCGCGACCGTGTGGGGCATCGGCTACCGCCTCGAGATGGACGCGTGAGCGCGCTGAGCCTGCGGTGGCGCGTCGCGCTCGCGGTGATCGCGGTAGTGGTCCCGAGCACGGTGGGCTTCGCGCTCTTCTCGTACCACCTGCGGCGTGAGGCCCTGCTCGAGACCACCTACGAGGCGGTGGTCACCCGGATGGAGAACGGCGGGCGCGAGCGCTGCGAGGCCCACGAGGCGCTCGAGCACCGCGCGCCGAGGCGCCGAGGCAGGCGTCACCGTGCGCCTTCGGCGATCCTCGCGCACTACGACGCGCGCTACACCAGCGAGACTGGCGCGCTCTCCCCCGCGATCGTCGAGGCGCTCGAGGCGGGTGAGGTCGCGCTCCTCGATCCCGACGCGCCGCGCGCGTCCCCGCGCATCGTCTTGCGCATGCCGTGGGACGACGGCCCTTGCGCCATCGTGGTGGTGCCCGCGCCGCGGGCGATCGTCGCGGCGGGCTTCGTGCGGGATCTGGGCTTCGCGCTCGGCGCGCTCTGCTTGGCGGTGCTCGCGGCGATGCTCGCGCTCGGTCCGCCCCTGCGGCGCCTCGCGCGCCTATCGAGCGCGGTCGCGGACGCGGGGCCCACGGGCGCGATGCGCATCCCGATCGAGACGCGGGGCAAGGACGAGATCGGCGTGCTCGGCGACGCGCTCGAGCGCGCCGCGCGCCGCGCGGAGGAGCACGTGGGCGAGCTCGAGGCGCGCGATCGCGCGCTGCGCGAGTACGTCGATGGCACCACGCACGATCTGGCGCTGCCGCTCACGGTCCTGCAGGGCCACCTGGCCGCGCTGCAGGCGAGCAGCGAGCGGCGCGAGCCCGCCGACCCGGCGGAGATCGCCGGCGCGTCGGCCTCGGCGAATTACCTCGCGCAGCTCTCGGCCAACCTCGCCGCCGCCGCGCGGCTCGACGGAAGCGCCGAGGTGCAAGCGCGCCCCGTGGATCTGCGCGCGATCGTCGAGCGGGTGCTCGCGCGCCTCGCGCCGATCGCCGCGCACCGCGAGGTCGAGCTCGCCTCGGCCCTGCCCGACGCGCCAGTCTTCATCGACGGCGACGAGCTCTTGCTCGAGCGCGCGCTCGCGAACCTGGTGCACAACGCCATCCGCCATCGCAAAGGCGCGGGCCACGTCGCGGTGCTGCTGCGCGATCGGCCGTTCGGCCTGACGGTGAAGAGCGACGGCACGCCGATCGACGATCGGGCGCTCGATGCGCTGCGCCGCGGGGAGGTCCCACCCGACCCGGCGCGCACCCGCGGCCGGGGCCTGGGGCTCTCGATCGTCCGCAAGGTCGCCGCGCTGCACGCCCTGCGCGTGGACTTCTCGCGCGACGACGAGGGCCACCTCGAGGTGCTCCTCCGCCCCGAAGATCGACCGCGCGTGTAGCCGGGTCCCGGGCTTCGTGCGAAAGGATCGCGATGCGCCACCTCGAGCTGCCCGCCTCGCCCGTCGTCTGCAAGAACCTGCTCGGGAGCGAGTGGCGTGACGCCATCGGCGGTCAGCGACAGGACATCGTGAGCCCCTGGACCGGAGAGATCATCGGCTCGGTGCCGATGAGCGACGCGCGCGACGTGGACGCGGTGGTCAAGCGGGCGCGCGAGGCGGCCAAGGGCTGGCGCGCGGTACCGATCAAGGAGCGCACCCAGACACTCTTTCGCTACCGCGAGCTGGTGCTCCGCGATCTGGAGAAGCTCTCGCACCGCGCGGCCGCCGAGGCGGGCAAGACGGTCGGCGAGGCGCGCGCGGGCGTGCTCAAGGGCATCGAGGTGATCGAGTTCGCGCTCTCGATCCAGAACCTCGATCAGGGCGGCGTGCTCGAGGTGAGCCGCGGGGTGACGTGCGAGGTGCGGCGCGAGCCCCTCGGCGTGGTCGCCGGCATCACCCCGTTCAACTTCCCGGCGATGGTGCCCATGTGGCTCTATCCGATCGCGATCACGGTGGGCAACGCGTTCGTGTGGAAGCCCAGCGAGAAGGTCCCGATGACCGCGTGCTTGCTCGCGGAGCTCGCGCTCGAGGCGGGCTTCCCTGCCGGCGTGCTCTCGCTGGTGCACGGCGGCAAGGACGCGGCCGAGGCGCTCGTCGATCACCCGGACGTCGCGGCCCTCGGCTTCGTGGGATCGACCACGGCCGCGCGCGCGCTCTACGTTCGCGCGGCGCAGACGGGGACCCGCGCGCTCTGCCTCGGCGGCGCCAAGAACGTCCTGATGGTGGTGCCCGACGCGGATCCCGACGTCACGGTGCCCGGCGTCGTCGCGAGCTTCACGGGCTGCGCGGGGCAGCGCTGCATGGCGGCGAGCCTCTTGGTCGCCGTCGGCGACGTCGATCCATTGCTCGAGCGCATCGCCGAGGCGGCGGAGAAGGTCCGGCTCGGTCACGACATGGGCGCGATCATCGATCGGGGCGCGCGCGATCGCCTGGTGAGCGAGATCGACGTCGCCAAGAAGGAGGGCGCCCGCATCCGTCTCGATGGCCGCAACGTGCGCGCGCCCTCGGGCTACGAGAACGGCCACTGGCTCGCGCCCACCATCCTCGATGGCGCGAGCTACGGGATGGGCTGCACCACCAAGGAGCTCTTCGGTCCGATCATGACGGTCGTCCGGGTGCGCAACCTCGACGAGGCGCTCGAGCTCGAGCAGCGCGGCGAGTACGGCAACGCGACGAGCGTGTTCACCACCAAGGGCGCGGTCGCGCGCTACGTCGCCGAGAACGCGACCAGCGGCATGGTCGGCGTCAACGTCGGCGTGCCGGTGCCGCGCGAGCCCTTCTCGTTCGGCGGCACCAAGCACTCGCGCTTCGGCGAGGGCGACGTGACCGGCAAGTCGGGGCTCGAGCACTGGAGCACCCTCAAGAAGATCACCAGCAAGTGGGAGCTGCAGAAAGACGGCTCCTGGATGAGCTGAGGGATCCGGATCGCGCTCAGTCGCAGCGGACCGGGCGCCCGCCGCCCGCGTAGCGGATGCGGGGCCGGCGTGCGTCGATGAGCGAGCTGCGCGCCAGCGTCCCGCCTCGCGCCCGCAGCGCGCTCGCCATCGCCTCGCGGATCGGCGGACCGTCCTCGAGGGTGAAGGCCTCGGGGCGCGCGCGCGACAGCTCGCCGAAGATTCCATCGCCGCCCGTCGCCAAGAAATCGCTCGTCAGCACGGTGAGCTCGGCGTCCGGCGGCACCGCGCGTCCGTCGGCGCGGCTCAGCGCCACCACCCGCTCGTGGCCTTCGCAACGGACGGTGGCGCGGAGCCCACCAAGAGAGAAGTAGCTGCCGCTGCGCGAGGCGATCTCGCCGAGGATCTGCCCCAGCTCCGCGCCGGTCATGCGCACGACCGCGTAGCGGTTGTCGAAGGGCATGCACTGGTAGAGCGCGCCGTAGCGCACCGGGCCGGCGGGCAGATCGGCGCGCAGCCCGCCGCCGTTGATGATCGCCGCGTCCGCGCCGGCGTGGGCCTCGAGCATCAGGTCGGTGAAGAGGTTGCCCAGCGCACACTCTGCGGATCGATCCGCCTCGATCACGTCGCTCGCCTCGATCCCCAGGAGCTCGCCGCGCCGCTCGCGCGCGGCCTCGATCGCCGGCGCGATGATCGCCGCCACCCGCGGGTCGGGCGCGATCGCTTCGCCCTCGTACGGAGCGCGCGCGCAGGCCCCCGGATCGTCCTCGGGCGGCGGTCCGTCGCACAGATCGCGCGCGGGCAAGATGCGGCTGCTGGTGATCCGGCCCGAGCTCCGATCGATCGTGAGATCGATGCGACCGAACGAGCGCCCATACGAGCCCGACTCGACGATCGCGATGCCGTTCACCACGTGCGAGACGTACTGGTGGGTGTGCCCTGCGACGATCACGTCGACGCTGCCGGCGGGCAGGGCGCGGGCCACCTCGAAGATCTCCTCGTCGTCGTCGCAGCGCGACAGATCGAGCGGCTCGGTCTCGCGGTCGCAGCGCCCGCCCGCGTGCGACGCGACCAAGATCAGCTGCGCGCGATCGTCGCGGCGCAGGCGCTGGGCCTCGGCGGCGATCGTCTCGGCGAGCGGGGCGATCCGAAGATCGGCGACGTTGCTCGCGATCGTCGTGTGCAGCGTGCCCTCCGTGGTCACCCCGATGATCCCGATGCGCACCCCAGCGCGCTCGATCACCACGCTCGGGAGCTCGCCGATGCCGAGCGGTCCGTCGCCCTCGCGCTGGCGCACGTTCGCGCTCAGCACCGGAAAGTCGGCCTCCTCGATCCGAGCGCGCAGCGCGCCGCGCGGATCGTCGTCGGGGCCCGCCGGCGTGGCGCGCTCGCCGACCGGACCGTAGTCGAACTCGTGGTTGCCGATGGTGACCGCGTCGTAGCCGACGGCCTCGTACGCGAGGACGATCGGCGCGCCCTCCGCCAGGTTCGACTCGAGCGTGCCCTGGAACATGTCGCCGCCATCGAGGAGGACGACCGCGCCTCCCTCCGCTTCGCGGACGTCCCGAAGGCGCGCGACGTAGCCCGACAAGAGCGGGAGCATCTCGAGGTGGCCGTGCAGATCGTTGGTGCCGAGCACGCTGATGTGCACCGGATCGGGCGCGGGCGGCGGCGGTGGCGAAGCCGGTCGAGCGACCTCGGGCTCTCCACACGCGATCAAGACGAGCGACAAGAGCAGCGTTCGGTGCGTCACGGCGGGATGCTAGAGCACCGACTCGTTCGAATCGATGCTCCGGCCGTCGTTTTCGAGGGAGCGCGTCAGACGTCGTCGGCGGTGTGACACAGCGCGTGACCGTCTTGTGAACGGTAGAAGGCGCCGATGAGCGAGGGGCCGACCTCGGCCGCGAGCGCGTCGTACGTGCGGCGACGGGCGCCACCGATGAGCTGGCCGGTGGGCGAGGCGTGCCGGAAGAACGCGTGGTAGCCCCGCACGCTGCCATCGGATGCCAGGAGCGTGATCCCGTCCACGCCGAGCATGCTCTCGAGCAGGGTGCCCGCGCCCTGCACCGCCTCGCGATGCAGCTCGGTGGGCTCTGCGGCGAAGCGCGCCACGCGCTCGGCGAGCTGGATCGGCTCCTCCAAGATGATCCCGTCGTCGAAGAGGCCGCGGGGATCGACGCCCGCCGCGAGCACCGCGATCAGCGAGCCGTGCGGCGCGCGCATCGCGTCGATGAAGACGCGCTGGAGCAGGCGCTCGACGTTCATGCGGTGCGCCTTGTCCACGTCGCGGCTCGCGGCGTTCACCAGCGCGCGGATGAGCGCGATCGCCGGCAGGACGTCGGCGCCCGCGCCCGAAAGATAGATGAGACGCCGGCTGCCCGAGCTGCCCCGCAGCTCGATCACGTTCTCCGCGAGCTGCACCATCCCCACGATGCGGATGTCGGGATCGCAGAGGCCGCGCAGCCGACCGATCGGGGTCTGCGACAAGAAGAAGCCGTCGGTGCGAAAGACGCCGTAGTCGATGTGATCGGTGTCGCGCACCAAGTAGATCGACCAGCCGCGCCGCCCGAGCGGCGCGCAGTGCTTGAGCGCGGTGCGCATCGTCTCCGCGTCGCGCGGGCCGCAGCCGATCGCGACGTGCTCGCAGCCCCCGAGCCGATCCATGAGGGTGCCGAGGTTCTCGGCGAAGAAGACCGCGGGTGAGAGCGGCACGCCCTCCTCGCGGTAGCTCGCGAGCGCGACGAGCACCTCACCCAGGCCCCGCGCTGCGTCGTCGATGACCATCCCCTCGGCGCGGAGGAACTCGTGGATCGCCTCGAAGAGCAGATCGCGGAACGAGAGCACTTCGCCCGGCCGGAGGTGGATCGCGCGCATCGCCGCCGCAGCATCGGGCCAGCAGGGGCGAGCGTCGAGTCTTTTGCTTCCGCGCGCGCGATCTCCCATTCACGTGGGTCGATCGGCCATGATGCGGCGCATGCGGCTCACGTTGGTGCGTCACGCCCAGTCGACCTGGAACGCGGAAGATCGATGGCAAGGGCAGAGCGACGTGCCGCTCTCGCCGCTCGGACGGCGCGAGGCGGGAGGCGTCGGCGCGCGCCTCCGCGACGAATCGTTCGATCGGATCGTCTCCAGCGATCTGTCGCGCGCGATGGACACCGCGCGGGCGATCGCGGGCGAGCGGCCCATTCACGCGGAGCCCGAGCTGCGCGAGATGAACCTCGGCAGCTGGTGCGGCCTGCCGCACGCACAGGTCGCCAGCGAGTACGGCGAACAGCTGCGAGCGCTCGCGCGGGGCGACGACGTCCGCATCGGCGGCATGGGCGAGACGATCGGGGAGTTCTCGGCGCGGGTGCTCGGTGCGATGGCCGCGCTCGAGCGCGCGGGAGGTGAGCACGTCCTCGTGGTCACCCACGGCGGCGTGATCCGCGCCGTGCTGATGGCGCTCCTGAACCTGGCGGGGCGCGAGCGGCCGCTCATCGGCAGCGGCAACACCGGCATCACCCGCTTGCGGATCGAGGGCGGGGTCACCTCGCTCACGGTCTACAACGACCAAGCGCACCTCGGGCTGGGGAGCGAGGAGGGCGATCGCGTGCTCGCTGGCGAAGGCGCCACGCGCGCGCTCATCGAGGCCCTCGCGCTGAGCCATCCGCCGCTCGATCCGCTGGCCGACGGAGCCTCGAGCGTGCTCTCCACACCCGCCGGGCGGCCTGCCCAGCTGAGGCGCTACGGCGTGGTGCTGCCATGAGCGACGAGCTGATCTTCACGCTGCTGAACTACTCGGTGCTGCCGGGCTGGGCGCTCTTGTGGCTGCTGCCGCGGCACGCGATCACCCACCGCGTGGTGCACTCGGGGCTCTATGCGGTGCTGCTCGGCGTGCCGTACGCGCTCTTGCTCTTCGGCGACTCGCCGGGGCCCCAAGGGGCGAACTTCTTCAGCCTCGAAGGGGTCACCCAGATCTTCACCACGCCGCGGACCATCATCGCGTGCTGGGTGCACTACCTGATCTTCGATCTCTTCGTCGGCGCCTGGATCGCGCGCGACTGCGAGCGCCTCGGGATGAAGGCGTTCACCGCGCTGCCCTCGCTCGTGCTCACGCTGCTCTTCGGCCCGGTGGGTCTCATGAGCTGGGTGATCGTCCGCGGGATCGCCAAGCGCCGCGTCGGGTACGCGGAGTCGATCCGTTCAGCGAATGGCGCGCTCGTCCCGAACCCCGATCGTCCGATCGCCGAGGGCTAGCGAGCAGTCGATGGGCCGGGTCGCGTCGAGCAGGCGCGAGAGATCATCGGCCGAGCGCGCGAGCCGCTCGTCGTCGGGGCCCTCGCCGAGCACCCAGAGCGACGGTCCGCCCGCGTCGAGCTGCGCGACGAGTACGTGGTGCAGCTCGGTGTCCTCGAGCACGTAGCGAAAGCCGTCGGCGCAGGTGGTGGTGGGCGCGCCGTAGTGGGCCCAGAGGCGGCAGAGGAAATTGCCTCCGTCGTCGCGTCCCCGAGGCGCGCGCAGCGCGTCCGCGCCCGCCCAGCTCCGGGCGCGCACCGCGCCCTCGCCGCGCGCGGGCTCGACCGCGACGAAGCGCTCGGGCGCCGGCGCGAGCGAACGATCCCCGAAGGGCTCGAGGAGGCCGAGATCGCCGCCCTCGGACGCGGTCTCGTCGCGGCGCGCGGGCGCTTCGTCGGGCTCGCCGCCGCAGGTGCAGCCCGCGCAGACGAGCGCGAGCAGCGCGAGCAGCCTCAGGGGCACCAACCGCTCGCGCTCGAGTCGATCCCCGGGCTGCAGAAATTCTCCGGCGCCTGCGCGTAGTGCGCGCTCATGAACGCCTCCATCGAGGGCCGATCCAAGCAGGTCGCGAGATAGAGGTGCTCCCACGAGAGCACCGCGATCGCCTCGTCCGAGAGATCGGGCATCGGCGCGAGGATGAAGCGGGCCGCGTCGTCGCCGCGGCACAGCGGATCGGCGGGCTGCGCGTCGATGATCGCCTGCAGCTCGGCGACCAGCTCGGGGCAGCCGTCGTCGCAGCGGTAGCCGACGACGATCGCGCCGTGCTCCATCGAGTGCACCAAGAAGCCCCACGGCACGGGCGCGTCGTAGGTGCCGAAGTCGGCCCAGCTCCCGTAGTGGGTACCCGAGGTGGGCGGGAACGCGATCGGCGTGAGCGCGCTGCACACCGCGGTGTGATCCGCACCGTACGAGGGCTCTTCCGCCGTGGTGACCCGGCACTCGGTGAAGGGCGCGATGGGCGCCGCGTCGGGGCGGATGGTCATCTCGTTCAGTCGACCGGACTCGGTGCTGCAGCCGAAGACGAAGGGGATCGCGAGCAGGGTCCCAAGAAGGAAGCGCATCGGGCACTCTGTAGTGGCCATGCGACGAGCCTGCAAAGCGCGCCCCTTCCTGGTGTCTCTGCTCCTGACCGCGTGCGGCGCCCCCGAGAGCCCGAGCGTGGCGCCGCCCGAGTCCTCGAGCGCGGCGGCGAACGAAGCGGTCGAGGCGACCAGCGACGAGGCGACCAGCGACGAGGTGGTCCTGCCCACCGGCAG
>CAYZQM010000052.1:28994-30209 GCA_964480175.1 uncultured Sandaracinaceae bacterium | reverse complement strand
CGGTCCTCAGTAGTTCGATTCCCGGCTCGTAACCCATTGATATCGCTAGACACCGCCTCCCGACTCATCCGCCTTCATCCGCCTTCGAAGAAACGTTGCCACTGCTTGTCAGTTCAGTGCCTGGCCCCACGTCCTCGGGAGCAACGCTGAACGGACACTGCCCTGTCGGCTGCTCGACAGGCCCGGCAAGTCCGCTGTCGGCGCCCAAGACGAGGCCCCACCATGGCGACTGCTGCTGAGAACATTGTCTTTTTCGACCAGGACGCGGCCAACGAGGCGCCGACGGTTCCCCCCGGCGGGGCACACGGCGGCGCGGTCCTCCCTTTCCCCGAGGCGCGCTCGGCGATCGATCCAGGGGTGCTTGGATTTCCCGCAGGCCTGTTGGCGCAGCTCCCGGTGCCCATCTCGCTGGACGTCAGCTTCCTAGCGGGGGCCCGCTTCGCGGTGGTGACGGACCCCGATCTCGCGGACGTACGGCGCGCTCGGGGCGAGCGCGTGCTGGATGGCGCCGACTGGGAGGTGCTCGTCACGGCGACCGAGTCCGATCGACTCCGGGGGATCGATCTCGCCGAGCTGCTCGCCGCCCGACGGGAGGGTCCCCTCCGCCTGGACACAGTGCTCGGGGGCGCGCGTCCCGATCCGTCGCAGGGGTGGTCGGTGGCCCGGGTGCTCAGCCGCCTCGAGGTGGTGATCCACGCTGCCGGCATCGCGACCGAGCGCTACGCAGAGCTCGCGGCCTGATCCGCGGCCGAGCGACCGAGCACGTTTCTTCGCCCTCGGACGAGGGCCACGGCCCTCACTCGTCCGCGTCGTCGTCGCCCCGAGCTGGATCACCGGCCTCGAGCAGGACCGCCGGGTACAGACTCGTGCGATGCGATCGTCCCTCCTCGCCCTCGCACTGGCCCTCGGGGGCTGCTCAACGGACCCCACGCACGATGCGTCGATCGACACGCCTGCGATCGACACGCCCGCGATCGACACGCCCGCGAGCGACGCACCCGCGAGCGACGCGCCCGCGATCGACGCCAGCGTGCCGCTCGACTTCGCGCACGACTGGGACGAAGAGGCGCTGTGCGCCGTCGAGCCAGCGAGCGACGGCTGCTGCACCGAGGCGCGCATCCCGCTCCCGCCGAGGGCTGCGTCCGTGCTCGACCTGCGCGAGCTCTCCTCCGGCGCGCCCGGCACGTGCGGCGATCCCGAGAAGCGCGTGCTGCC
>CAYZQM010000052.1:27343-28984 GCA_964480175.1 uncultured Sandaracinaceae bacterium | reverse complement strand
GAATCCCAGCGCCTATCCCTTGATGGTGCTCCTGCCGGAGATCACCGAAGCGGACCCAGCGTGCGAGACCGCGTGTGGGGGCCGCGGACGGTCGACGGCGTTCGGCGTCGTGCTCGTCCTCCCCGACGCGCTGACCGCGACGCACCGACCGCTCGTCGTCGCACCCGATCCCTGGCGCTACGTCTACGACCACAACTCGCTCGCAGGCGACTGCTGCCTCGACGGATACCAAGAGTTCGGCGAGCGCGCGTGTGTGCGGCCCAACTACGGCGGCTTCATCGGCTTCGCGACGGGCTCGACGAGCGCGCCTTCTCGCAGCGCCCTCATCGATCTCGGCGAGGGCGAGAACGGCGCGGTGGACACCTGCTGTCCCTACCTGCCGACGACGCCCTGAGATCAGCGGCGCGGCGGCAGCGGGATGATCATCGAGGTGCGGCGCACATACTCGGCGTACGCAGGCTTCTTCGCGAGCTGACGGCCCTCCATCATCGGGATGCTCGCGAACGAGAAGAGCGCGATCATCCCGACCGCGCCCGAGGCCATCCACCACTCGAACTGGGGGCAGCTCAGGGCCATCAGGATCGGGCCCACCCAGATCAGAATCTCGCCGAAGTAGTTCGGATGACGCGAGTAGCGCCATAAGCCCACGTCGCAGATCGCGTCGCGTGACGTGCGCTCCTTGGTGAAGCGGCGGAGCTGCTCGTCGGCGATCAGCTCGAAGTAGACGCCGGCAAGCACGACGCCTGCGCCGATGATGTCGAGCACGCCGAGCGTCGAGGGGCCGCCCGAGAAGATCGCGACCGTCGGCAAGAGCCCGAGCAACACGAGCGCGGTGGGGAAGAGGTGAAGCCCGGTGAGGCTCACCAGCCAGTAGAGCGCACCGGTGCCGAACCTCTTCTGCAGATCGCGATACCGGAAGTCCTCGTGATCGAGCCCCTGCCAGCCGCGGATCCAGTTGAACGTGAGACGCGCCGACCAGATCCAGATCACCGCGCAGTAGAGCAGGCCACGGGGATCGATGGGCCCGCCGAGCAGCCAGTAGCCGATCGGGAAGAGCGGCGGGATGACCGACCAGTAGGGGTCGTAGACGCTGGTGTTCCGCCACGCGACGGAGAACCCGAAGATGGCGAGCGTCGCGATCAGATCGCCCGCGGCGAGGATCGAGAAGTCGCGCAGCAGCCCTGGCGCGTGCAGGTTCGGATCGCGCATCGACAGATACGCAGCGCCGACGCCCGCCGCGAGCGCCACCACGTAGGCGAACACGACGCGGGTGAACGAGCTCTCTCGGCTCAGTCCTCTAGGGGTCTCGATCGGCTCGGCGGCGCTCATGGGCCGGGAGGGTGACGCAACGACGCGCGCTTGTCTCTGCGTCGGGTCTTTGCGTATCGTCGCCGCCGTGACCCGCGCTGGCCTCGTCTCGCTGGCTCTGCTCGTCGGATGCGGGGGCGCCACGCCCCCCGTTCGCTCGGCGGAAGCGGCGCCCGACTTCGCGCCGCAGGCCTTCCTCGAAGCGATCGCGGGCGACGAGACGGACCTGCTACGCGCGCCCGATCGCAGCGTCGATGAGCTCATGAGCGCGCGTGAGGGGACGAGCGGCGCCGAGCGACGCGCGGTCTTCCGCGATCTCGCCCGGGCGCACGC
>CAYZQM010000052.1:0-27333 GCA_964480175.1 uncultured Sandaracinaceae bacterium | reverse complement strand
CCTTGCGCGGAGCAGCGAAGGCCGCGAGGCGCGACGCCAGCGTGAGCGCGCCGAGCGCTTCGCCGCGCAGGCCAGCGCGCGCGATGCGCACATCGAGGCCGAGATGGACTTCCTGCTCCTGTGGATGGACTGGGAGCGCGGCGCAGCCAACGTCGCGACGCGCGCCGAGCGCTTCACCCGACGCCACGACGACGCGGGCGATCTCCTTCGGCTCGCGTGGATGATGCGGGGCGAGCTCGCGCTCGAAGCGCACGAGTGGCAGGCCGCGCGCGACGCGTTTCGCTTCGTGCTCGGCTCGCTCGGACACCCGCTCTACGCCTACGCGCTCTACCGAACGGCGTACGCGTGGCACGCCGAGGGCGACGAAGAGCAGGCGCGACGCGCGCTGGAAGACGCCGCGGCCCTCGGCTGCGCGGCAGATGCGTCCGCGCCGACCTCGCGCATCGCGCTCCGCGCCGCGCGGCAGCTCGGCGTCGGCCAGCGGACCGACGGTGCCCGCGCGGTCCCCGCGAGCTGCCCCGAGGCGAGCGCCACCGACGTCGAGAGCGAAGGCTGGCGGCCTCCCGAGTGAGGACTCACCCGTGGCCGCCGAGCGGCCCATCGCCCTGACCCTGGCCCCACGCGCGCACCTTCTCCCGCGCTGATATCCTCGCCGCCATGCGTGGGACCTACGTCGTGGTGTGTGCGCTCCTCGCCAGCTGCTCCGGCCCTGCTCCGATCGACGCTGGGCTCGACGCGCGCGTAGACACCGCGCCAGCCGACACGCCGATCCTCGACGCAGCGCGCCCCGAGGATCATCCGGACGTCGCACTCGAAGGCGACGCGACGGAGATCGACGCCGCAGCATGCGACGGAGGAGGCGCGAGCGAGACCTGCAACGGCCTCGACGACGACTGCGACGGCGTCGTCGACGATGGATGCGCGTGCGTCCCCACGGCGCCGGTGACCGTCGGTGAGGGCTTCCATCTCGGGGTCGCCCTCACGAGCGAAGGCGAGCTCGCGACCGCACGGCAAGACTTCGCGCTCGGCTCCTACGCCGCGCAGTTTCACGGCGGCGACTTCGGGGCGCTGAGCGCCTCGATCGATCTCGTCGTGGATGTGGACCGTCCCCAAAACGATCTCTCGCTCTTCGCGCTCGGCGGCGACGTCGGCGCCATCTGGCGCATGCCCCGCGCCGTCGGAGAGACCGAAGAGCTCTTCTACGCGCGCATCGATCGCGCGACACGCACCCGCGCGCTCGGACCGCGCAGCATCTTTCCCGATGTGAGCGGGAGCATCGGCGCATCGGCCGCGCCCATCGGCGCGGGCTTCGTCGTCGCGCGAGGAGAGCGCATCAGCGCGCTCGCCGAAGGCGTCGCCGTCCGCTTCGTCGATCGCGACGGCGACGTCACGTCGGGCCCGCACGTCGTGGAGAGCGTGGGCACCGCCGCCTACACGAGCGTCGCGACGGCGGGTGACGACATCGGCGTCGCGTACCAGACGAGCACGGGCCTCGCGTTCGCGATCCACTTCGCGCGCTTCGACGCAGCGGGCGTCCCGCTGGGCACCCCGATCGACACGACGGGGCTCGGGGTTCGCCCCCGCGTCGCTGGACAGGCGAGCGGGTGGGGCCTGCTCTGGGAGGGCAGCGACGGCATCTACTTCGCCGCGCTCGCGCTCGACGGAACGATCCGCGCTGCGCCGCGCCGCATCGCCTCGGGCGGCGCTCAGGGCGCAGCGATCGCGCCCGATGGCGACGGTGGCTGGGGCGTGGTCCACCGGGGCGACGTGGGCGTCTCGTTCGTGCGCCTCGACGCGCTCGGCGACGAGACGGGGCGCGCCGAGCTCGCGGACTACTCGGTGGACGGCAGCGGCAGCCTCGTGCACGACGGTGCTCGGTTCATCGCGTCCGTGTTCGGACCCGCGAGCGCGCTGTGGGTCCCGTGCGTCGATCCGTGATGCGGCGGGGAGGAGCTCACTCGACGGTGAAGCGAGCCGTGTGCGCGACGTCGGCCGCGCTGGTGCCGATTCGCACCTCGTACTCGATCGCCTCGAGCACCCACGCGCCGCGCTCCTCGTCCCAGAACGACAGGTCCGCGACCGGCACCTCGAGCGTGGCGGTGCCGCTGCCGCCGGGCTCGAGCGTCACCTGATCGAACGCGCGGAGATCGAGCGGCGCGCGCTCCACCGCCGAATCGATCGCCGTGACGTAGAGCTGGACCGTCTCCGTCCCGGCGCGCCCGCCCGTGTTGGTCACTTCGACCTCGAGCGCCAGCGTCTCACCCTCCGCGTACGTCGGCTGAAGGCCTGTCGGCGCCGCGAGCGTGAACGTCGTCGTCCCGAGCCCGAACCCGAACGGGTAGTGCGCGGGGCTCGGGCCGGCGGCGAGGTGGCGATACCCGTGCAGATACCCGTACTCGACCGTGTGACTCACGTTGTCGAAGGTGGGGAGATCGCCCTCCGACACGGGCACGCTGAAGGGCAGTCGCCCGGTGGGCGGCTGATCGCCGAGGAGCACGTCGGTGATCGCGTGTCCCCCCTGCGAGCCGGGATAGAAGGCGAAGAGCAGGGCTGGGATCTCGTCGTCCCAGTCGGCGGAGGTGATCGCCGCGCCGCCCTCGAGCACCACCACGACCCGCGGATTCAGCGCGACGGCCGACCGGATCAGCGCGACTTCCGTCTCGCGCAGCGCGAGCGTCTCGCGATCGCCGCCCGCGAGATCGCCCTCGCCTTCGTCCTCCGTGCTCAGCCCGGTGACGACCACGACGGCCGACGCCGCGGTGACGGCCGCGCGCGCCGCCGCGTCCAAGGTCTCGCCCGCGAACGTCACCACGCTCGCTGCGCCGAGGCGCGCTTCGAGACCCTCGCGCGCCGTGACGACATCCGTCGGCTCGACGGCCGAGCTGCCAGCATCGCCGATGCTCTCGGCCTCGGCGTTGCGCCCCAGGAGGACGACGGATCCCGGCGTCGCCAGCGCGCTCGCATCCAGGGGGAGCAGCGGCACGCTGCCCACGGGCTCGTTCCGCAACAGCACGATGCCGCGCGCGGCCACCTCGCGTGCGAGCGCGAGGTGCTCCGCCGTCTCGCGCTGGCTCGGATCGTCGATGCGCTCGCCCGGCGCGCGCGGCGGTAGCGCGTCGAGATCGAAGCAGAGCATCGCGCGGAGGATCCGCCGCACGGCTGCGTCCAGCTCGCGCTCCTCGATCTCGCCTCGGTTCAGCGCGCCGATGAGCCCGCGGAACTGCGCGCTGACCGGCATCTCGATGTCCAGGCCTGCGCGCAGCGAGGTGACGCTCCCGTGGGTGCCGAGCACCCAGTCCGACTCGACGAAGCCCGCGAAGCGCCACTCGTCTCGGAGGATCGTCGTGAGCAAGAGCGGCTGCTCGTCGCAGTAGAGCCCGTTGACCTGGTTGTAGGCGCTCATCACCGACGCGACGCGTCCTTCCACGACGACCCGCTGAAAGTGCGGCAGGTACACCTCGCGAAGGGTCCGCTCCGCGATGCGGACGTCTACGTCGTGGCGGGTGTCCTCGATGCTGTTCGCCGCGTAGTGCTTGGCGCTCGCCAAGATGCCTTCGGCCTGCACCCCGCGCACGAAGGCGAGCGCGAGCTCGCCCATGTGATCGGTGTCCTCGGAGTACGTCTCCTGCGCGCGGCCCCAGCGCGGGTGACGCAGGATGTTCATCGTCGGCGCGAGCAGCACGTCGGCGCCCGCGGAGCGCAGCTCGATCGCCATCGCGCGCCCCACCCGCTCTTCGAGATCGGGATCCCAGGTGGCCCCGCGCATCATCGCCACGGGGAACGCGGTGCCGCGGAGCGAGCTCATCGAGGAGAGACCGCGCGGACCATCGAGCATGTGCAGGCCGGGGACCGACAGGCGCTCGACGCCGTTCACCATCCACGTGCCGCCCACGAGACCGTCGCCCGAGAGCAGGTCGATCTTCTCGCGGGGCGTGAGCTGCGCGAGCAGCGTGGTGATGCGCGCCTCGATCGCGGCGTCGTCGTGGCCGGCGCAGTACGCGATCGTCTCGGGCGTCGGCGTGAAGGGCTCGGGCACGTAGTCGCGCGGCGCGTCGGTGCCGGCGTCGAGCGATCCCGCGTCGGGGGTCTCGCCCCCGGGGCAACCGAAGAGACAGACCGCGAGGAGACAGGGCGCGACGAGGCGAGCGACGGTGGAGCGCATCGGCCCCGAGCGTCTCACAAGCCGGCGGTGATCTGGATCCAGAGGATGTCGTTCGAGACCCCGACGAAGCGGCCGGTGCCCGTGACGACCTCCTCGTCCTCGCGGTTCAGCTGGTAGTTGATGCCCAGGCGGAAGCGAGGCTCGCCGGTGGGGTAGTAGTTGATTCCGAAGGTGAGCCGCCAGCGCGAGGGCGCGTTGTCGGAGTCGGTGTAGTTCGACGGCGCGTTGTACCCCTCGGAGCCCGGGCCTCCCCCGAAGAGCGGATTGTCACCGTCCCAAGGCGAGTTGGGATCGACCCAGTCGAAGCGAGCCAAGAGCTCGAAGGTCATCGCGTCGAAGGGCGCCGAGAAGATGCCGTCGAAGAGGCGGGGCAGCGCGTACTGCGCCTGGAGGTGCGCGCCGCGCGACACGAAGCGCAGGGCGATCGGGGTGCCGTCGGGGTTCGTCATCCCGGTCGGCTGACCCCGGCAGTCCGTGCTGTCGGAGAGCAGGGGCTCACCGCCGCCGCTGTTGCCCATCCACACGAAGCCGGCCGAGGCGTAGAGGCCCTCGAAGCGCATCTCGAGATCGGTGGTGAAGCCCCGGTTCCAGTTCGCGCGGTCGTCGCAGTTGCTGTAGGCGCCGAAGCCGAGCGCGACGCGCGCGTGGTGGTTGCGATCGAGATCGGTCTCCCGATCGGCGCCGTGCGGCAGGCCGAGGACGTGCAGCTGCAGGCGCGCGGCCCAGAGGAACACGCCGTCGTCGTTGAGCGCGATGTTCGGGCCGCGGCCGATGAAGAGGCCGGCGGCGTACTCGAGCACGGGGTCGTGGCTCTCGGGGTCGCTGTTGCCGATGCGGCCGTGCAGCGAGATGCCGACGTCTCGCGGCGAGAGATAGCGGATGAACTCGCGGTCGGGGCGCTGCGGCGTGTAGATCGCGCGATCGAGGAAGACGATGTTCAGCTCGTTGAAGCGGAACGTCTGCAGGAAGGGCACGAGCATCTGACCCACGCGCACGGTCACGAACTCGTGGAGCTGGATGTCGAGGAAGGCGTCCTGCAGCAGGGTGACGGGCGCGAACTCCACCTCGATGCGAGCGCGGAGCCAGGCGAAGAGCTGGGCACGCAGGCCGATGCGCGCGCGCTGGAGCCAGAAGGTGTCGTCGGTCACGCCGGCCGAGATCCCCTCGGCCTCGTTGTCGAGGCGCACGATGAAGCCGGGCTGCACGAAGCCGGTGAGGTCGAGCCAGCGGTGATCGTCGAGCAGATCGGCGATCAGATCGTCGGGCGGGGTCTCGGTCGTCGCCGCGCTCGCGTCCGTGGTGCCGGTCGCTTCGACCTCTGCCGCGGGCGGCTCGGCCGGAGGCGGCGGGACGATGGGTTCGACGGCACCAGCGACGGTGTCGCCGTCCTCGGGCGCGCGCTCGATCGCCACTCCGTCACTCGTTCGTCCGTCGCTCGTTCGTCCTTCGCGTGGCGCGCCTTCGAGCGGCGCGCCCTCGGGCGATGCGTCCTCGGGCGCGCCCTCTGCAGGCGGAGGCGGCACCGCGACGGGCGGGCGGCCTACTTGGATGGTCTCGCGCTCGTGGCCCGGAGGCGGCGGCGTTTCCTCCGGCGCTTCATCGGCGTCCTCGGGCGTGTCCTCGTCGCCGTCCTCGTCGGGTGCGTTCTCCTCGAACACCCGAAAGTCCGCGGACGCGACGGACGGCACGAGACACGAGAGCGCGAGCGCGACGAGCAAGACCAAGCGGCACATCGGCGCGCATCTTCCTCGCAGGGCCGCATCGGGCCCGTGACACGCACGTGCCTGCCCCGTGACGTCGCGGCGGAGCTTCAGTGTGACCCACGCTCGGTGCCGAGCGGCTGGCCCATCGCTACCACCGCGCCACCGAGCATTCACCGACGTCCGGTAGGTCGCTCTCGAAGAAACCAACGAACGAACGAGAGGACTCGCCCATGCAGCTCCATCAGAGCCCCACTCCGTCTCTTGTCCGCCCTCCGCGCGCGCTGCCCATGGCGCGTGCGTCCTTCGGGCAGCGCTTCTTCGGCAGTGCGTTCTCCGCGCTCTGGCAGAACGTGTCGGTCTACAACGTGCTGTTCGAGGACGCCGAGGTCGACGAGGCCTTGCTCGATCTCGACACGCGCTCTCGCGTGCTGTCGATCGCGGCCGCGGGATGCGGCGTCGCCGGGATGCTCAGCGCGCGCCCCGAGCGCATCGACGCGGTCGACCTCAACACCCACCACCTCGCGCTCAAGTGCGCAGCCGCGCGCGGCGAGCCGTCGCAAGCGCGCTTCGAGGCGCTGCTGCGCGAGGGTCGGGTGCGCTCGTCACTCGAAGCGCTCGCGCCGCTCGCGCCGCATTTGCCGTCGTGGGCTCAGCGTTACTGGACCGAGCACGAGTCGGTGCTGCGGAGCGGGCTCTACGCGAGCGGGCTGACCGCGAGGATGCTCGCGAGCTTCCGGACCCTCGCCGGGCTCGATGCCGCCTGGCTGCGGGCTGCGATCCCGATGACGCGGGCGGAGCGGATCGCGCACCTCGAGGACAAGCTCTTGCCGCTGCTGCGCAGCCCGCTGGCGCGCGCCTGGCTCTCCTCGCCCGCGCAGCTCTTGGCGCTGGGGATCAACTTCGCGCAGCGCGATCGGATCCTCGAGGCGGAGGGCGCGCCCGACATGGCGAGCTTCGTCACCCGGTATCTGCGGCGCCTCGTGGACACCGACCTCAACACCAACTGGTTCGTCTGGTACGCGGTCGCGGGCCACTTCGATCACGAGAACGAGGCGTGCGCGCCGCCGTACTTGCGGCGCGAGCGACACCAGCGCGCGCTGGGCGCGGCCACCGACCTGCGCCTGCACCGCCGCAGCGTCACGGACTACTTGCGCACCCGCAGCCCGCGCTCGTTCACCCACTTCACGCTGTGCGACGTCCCCGACTGGCTCGATCGCCAGGAACAATACGCGCTCTTCTCCGAGGTGGCCCGCACCGCCCGCGACGGTGCGCTCGTGTTGACCCGCTCGGTCACGGACACATGCCCGCTCGAGCAGCTCGACGTCGGCGCGCGCTTCGTGCTCGACGTGAGCAAGACGCGCCTCGCGACCGAGATGGATCGAACGCGCCAGTACCGCGCCGTCCGCTTTCACCGGGTGCACCTGTGAAGCTCGATCGACTGGATGCCCGCGAGGAAGAGCACCGGCGCTTCCTCGATCGCTACTACGGCTGGTCGCGGCACGTGTACGACGCGACGAGGCGCTACTACCTGCTCGGTCGGGATCGCGCGCTGAGCTTGCTCTTGGACGAGCCCTGGAGTCGCCTGGTCGAGATCGGCCCCGGCACCGGCCGCAACCTCCGCATCCTGCACCGACATCGACCACACGCGCGGCTCGGCGGCGTCGAGGCCTCGAGCGAGATGCTCGCGCACGGCCGACGACGTTGTCCGTTCGCTCGCATCGAGCTCGGCTTCGCCGAGCACGCCGACATCGCAGGCGTCCTCGGTGCGCCGCCCGATCGGATCCTGTTCTCGTACAGCCTCTCGATGATCGAGGCGCCCGAGCGCGCGCTCGACAACGCGATGCGCGCCCTCGCCCCGGGCGGCTCGATCCTGATCGTCGACTTCGGCGCGCTCGACGGGATTCCCTCGCCGCTCCGCGGTCCGTGTGAACGCTGGCTCAGCACCTTCCACGTGCGCACCGGCGGGATCCTCACCCGCCTCCACGAGGCGGCCCGCTACGAGATCGGCCCGCTCGGCATCTACGAGATCGCCCGAATCGAAGCCCCCGAGCAAACACCCCACGCGGCATGACCCACAAAAACAGCTTCCGCGCCCCAAAAGGGGACGGTCCTCAGTAATTGAGTTCCGCTATCCCCAATGATTACGTAGCCGCGATCGCAGAAAGGGGACGGTCCTCAGTAATTGAGTTTTGCGCAGCACGTCGCGCATGAGGCCGCGAGCCTGCCGCAACCCGCCGCCAGGCTGCCGCCGCGAACCCCGCACGTCCCGCACGTCCCCAGCGCGATCCCGCAGCCCGCGCGTCCACACGCGCCGCGAGCCGCCAGCAGCCCGCCTCACCGCTTCGTCAGGGCGCGAGCGCCGGCGCGTCGCTCCGCGCGGCCGCCATCTCGCCAGGGTTCCACCGCGGCGTCCCGCTCGCGCACTCCAGCGTCTCGCTCTCGACCTCGGCACCCGCGCGGAAGTCGGTCACGTCATCCAGGTGCATCCAGCTGCTCTGGCAACGCGCCGCATCGAGATCGAGGATCACGTACCCCCGCTGGGTCAGCTCGAAGAACCGAAAGTGCGGCGCCTCCTCGTTGACGATGTCCGTGTACAGGTTCGCGAGCCCCTCGCCGAAGCCTGGCGACGTGATGCCCGGCGTCACCAGCTCGACCGCCACCGCGCCCGCCCCGGTCGCCGGGACATACGACGCCGGGTTCGCCGCGATCTCGGCGGCCCACGACGAGTGGATGTCGCCGGTCAAAATCACCACGTCCGAGATCCCCTCGTCCTCGATGGTCGACAACACCCGCCGACGCTGCGCGGGATATCCGTCCCATTGGTCCGTGTTCACGAACGCCGGCAGCGTCGCCATCATCACCTGCTGACACACCAGCTTCCAGCGCGACGTCGAGCCTCGCAGGCGATCGAGCAGGAACGCCTCCTGATCGGCGCCGAGGAGCTGCCTGTCTTCCGACACGAGCGTGGGATCCGTGCTTCCGTCCGCCTGCTCATCGCGTCCCCAAATCCGGGTGTCGAGCACGATGAGCTCGGCGAGATTCCCATACACCAGCGACCGCTGCAGGCGCCCGCCCTCTCCCTCTCGAAACGGCATCCACTCCCGGTACGCCTGGGACGCGGCCGCCAATCGAGGCGGCCACGGCCCGTCCTTCTCGTCGGTGTGCTCGTTGGCCCCATCGCGCCAGCTGTTGTCCGCGGTCTCGTGATCATCCCACGTGGTGATGAACGGGTGTTGGCGGTGGGCCTCCTGCAGATCCCCATCCCCGCGGTACTGCGCATAGCGCATCCGATAGTCCTCGAGCGAGCGAATCTCGTGGTCCGGCTGGTAGCTGCGAATCCGACCGTACTGCCCCGTCCCGTACTCGTAGATGTAGTCGCCGAGATGAATCACCGCGTCGAGATCGGCGCGCTCCGCGATGCGCCGGTATCCGTGGAAATACCCATGCGCCAAGCTGGAGCACGACGCGACCGCGAAGCGCAGCCGCGAGACGTCGGCGCCCTCCGGCGCGGTCCGCGTGCGTCCGATCGGCGACGTCTCGCCCGCGGCGACGAAGCGGTAGTAGTACGTCGTCGCCGAGGCCAACCCCTCCGCGATCACCTTCACCGTGTAGTCGCGGCTCGCGTCGGTATCGAACGACCCCGACGCGACGATCGCCGCGAACGAGGGCTCCTCCGCGACCTCGTACATCACCGTCACGCCCGCGCTCGCCTCCGAGATCCGGGTCCACAGCACCACGCTGTCGGAGAACGGATCGCCGCTCGCGACGCCGTGCTGAAAAGGTCCGGTAGGAGGCGGTCCGGCGTCGGGTTGCTCGCGCACGTCGGGCCGCGGCCCCGGCGCATCGCGCGGCGGACCCGAATCCAGCGGGCCGGCGTCGGAGACCCCTTCGGTCTCGCAGCCCAGCGTGGTGAGAGCGATCAGCGATCCGCTCCCGCGGAGGAGATTGCGACGAGAGATGGTCATGCGGTCTCAGTCCTATCGAGCGAACGTGTGAATCGAGGCGATGTGGGTCCCGAGCAGACCCACGGCGAGGCCGAGGATCGCGGCTCCCGCGAAGGCGCGCGCGGCGATGCGGCGGAGCGTGGCGGCGGAGCGTGGCGCGAGCAGCGCGCTCAGGCCCGCGCCCAGTCCTGCGGCGAGCGCCCCCCAGGCGAGGTGCTCCTTGATCTCGAAGCCCACCGCCGCGTCGGGGCTGATCAGCGTGAGATCGTGGCGCACGAGATCCCGGTACGGCGGGTAGATCCAGAGACCGAGCACGAACGCGACGCCGATCATCGCGAGCGTCGCGTAGATCGCCCAGCGACCGCCGCGGCTCAGCGGCTGCCCGCGCCAGAGCAGGATCGCGGGATGAAACAAGAGCGCCACGGCGAGCACGCCGAGGTGACCATGCAGATGCTCGAGCAGAGGGAGAGACAAGCGCGTCCTCGGACGGGAGTGGGCGGTCGAAGCGAGACGATCAGGGAAGCAGGAAGTACGCGAGCCCCGCGGCGAGCAGCGCCGGCAACGTGATCCGCTCGAGCAGGCCCTCGATGCGGCTCAGTTCCGTCGGCTCGCGCAGCAGCGCGATGGAGCTCGCGCCGAGCGCGACGCCCACGAACGCGCTCACCGCGAGCGCCTGGAAGTAGCCGATGGTCTGCTGGCGGAGGAGCAGCACCAGGCTCCCGCCGCCGCCTCGCAGATACACCCACGCGCGCAGCAGCGCGTACGTGGCGGGACCTGTCACCGCGAAGACCGAGCACGCCAGCGCGAGGCGGTGGGCCACCGAGGGGCTCGCATCATCGGGCGCTCGTTCGATCGTGCTCACTGGGCCTTCTGCGAAGAGGGACGGCTCGGGCGAGCGCTCTTTTGGCGCTGCGCGGGCGGCCGACCGATCGCGATCGCCGCGATCGACGCGCTGAGACCCACCGCGCACAGGTACAGCATCTCGATGATCACCCCGGACGTGGGCGTGCGCAGCGAGGGCTGCTTCGTCGGAGCGATCATGCGAAGGGCAACGACTGCGCGTGGTAGAGCGCCGCGAGATAGCCCGCGCCGAGCGCCGCGAGCACGGCGGTCACCGAGAGCGCTCGGCGCGCGGGCGAGGGCGCCGACGGGAACGCGGCGCGCGCTGCGAACGCCAGGAGCAGGCCGAGGGCGTTCGCTGCACCGAGCACCGCGAACGCGAACGTCGCTTCGTCGCCGGTGGCCCGCGCGATCAGGTACGGACCGATCGCGACGATCGCGACCGCGGCGAGCGTCGCGGGATCCCCCAAGGCCGCGAGCGCGCGTCCCACGCCGCGCACCCGCTGGATCCCCGCGAGCACGAGCACCACGAACAGAGCGATCGCGGCCCACGCCATCGGCTCGAGGAACGTGCGACGCGCGGCGCGAAGCAAGACCCCGTGGCGCGCGCTGTCGCTCATCCCCGCGCCCTCGAGCTCGTCGAGCGCCGCCCCGAGATCCCCGCCCGCCGCGAGCGCGCCCGCGAGCTCGTCACGCGCCAGGCGCGACTCGTCCTCGAGCACCCGGGGCTCGGCGATCACCGCGCGGTACGTCGCCGCTGCGCGGTCGGTGTCGCCGGCGCGCGCGAACGCCTGCGCGAGCGAGAGGCGCGCCTCCACCCGCACGCGCCCCTCCGGCATCGCCTCCACCTCGGAGGCGAAGGCTGCCCGATCGGGATCGTCACTCGCGCGGAACCGAAGCAGCGCGGTCAGCGGCCGGAAGTCGTCCTCGCTCCGCGCCTCGAGCCAGTCGACGCGACGCTGCGCGCGCGAGGCCATGCGGCTGCCGGGCGCCTCGGCGATCACGTCGCGCCACGCCGCGAGCGCGGCGGCCGGGTCTCCCTCGCGATCGAGCGCAGCGGCCCGTCGGTACGCCGTCTCGACGGCTGACGTCTCGCCCACTCGTTCGTCGAGCGCGCGCTCCTCCAGCGCTCGATCCTCGGCGCCGTCGTGAGCGAGCTCGCTCGCCTCCTGCGCGTCGCCCGGCTGCGCGATGAACACCACGGCGACCCCGACGGCCGCGAGCACCGCGGTCGCGAGGATCAAGAACGCTCGCTCGCGTCCCGACTGCGTCGATCGGTCGTGGCCCTCGAACGGCACGGCTACTTGATGTACTCGAGCTCGTCGAGCACGTCGTCGGTGAGCGCGTCGTACGCGGTCATGTGCAGGCTGCGGCCCTCGATCTCGAAGACCACGTAGTTGCGCGTCGAGGTGCCCTCGCGCGACGTCGGACAGCTCGTCTCGACGGGGTAGAGCGGCGCGCCGACGCCGGCCGCGACCATGTACACCGTGCCGGAGGGCACGCCGTCTGTGATGCGCGGACCGCCCGTGCTCGGATCCTCGGAGGCGACGAGCCCTTGCCCGCCTTCCAGGCCGAAGATCGGCGCCGAGCGCTCGTACACGTGGTTGTGCCCCGCGAGGACGAAGTCGACGTGGAACTCGTCGAAGATCGGCTGCCAGTTGGCGCGCAGCGACGTGTCCGGCGAGTGGGTGCTCTGGCAGGTGTAGAGCGGGCGATGGTGGACGACGAAGATCCAGGGCGTGGTCGTGCGGTTCACCGCGCGCAGATCGGCGCGCAGCCAGTTCGCCTCTTCGTTGCCGAGCACGCCGCTGTCCTCGACGGTGTCGTTGAGGAACACGAAGTGCGCGTTCGCGTAGTCGAACGAGTACCACTCTTCGCCCTGGCCGACCTCGCCCGGGGTCACGTCCTGCGGGAACGCGAACTGCGCGAGGTAGTTCACCGCGAGCGCGTCGTGGTTGCCGTTCGCCATCATGAACGGGCGGCTCGCGATCAGATCCTCGACCCCGAAGTCGCCGACGTGCGCGCCGAAGAAGTCGTTCCACTGCGGCTGCAGGGTGCCGAGCACGACCGCGTCACCGCTGAAGAGCTCGAAGTCGATGCCGCGATCCCGCAGTCGGCGCTGGCTGATGGTCCACGAGTCGGCCTCGTTGCCGCGGCTGTCACCGGTGACGCCGAAGCTGAAGGGCTCGGTCGAGCCGGGCATCGGCGCGGTCACGATCTCGATCGAGCGGCTCCAGTGCCCGGGACCTCCCACGCGGTAGTAGTAGGTGGTGCTCGGGGTGAGCCCGCAGACGTGGACCTCGTGGACGGTCTCGGCGCCGCGGCCCAGCGGGTCCGACGAGAAGCGCATGAAGTGGCCCTCCACCCGGGTGACGTCGGTGGCCGCGTCGTCCGCGGCGTCCACCAGCGCGCGGTCGGTGCCGATCAGCAGGCTGGAGGCGTGGGTGTCGTTGTCGGTGTGCCAGTTCACCGCGAAGCTGGTGTGCGCCGGGCCCGCGAAGCTCGCGTGGATGTGATCGGGCTCGGCCTCCGCACCGAACGCGTCGGCGCCCTGCCCGACGTCGAGCACCAGCGGGCTCGTGACCTCGTAGTCGCACCCCTCGGGCGTGTAGGTCAGCGACGTGGGCATCGGCAGCGGCGCGTCGCGCCCGGGCGCGTCGTCCCGAACGCCGGTGTCGTCGCCCACCCGTCCGGTGGTCTCACACCCGAACGCGACGAGCATCAAGAGAGCCGCGAGACCGAACGCGATGCGCTGCATAGGAGGCGGAGGGTGGGCGCCTCGCTGGATCCCTGCTGTGGCCGTCGTGTGTCGCTTACGTGACGACGATGGCCGCGAGGACGACGCTCCGCCCCGCGCATCGACTCGGCGTTTGGTACCCTCCGCCCCGCGTTCATGGACATCGTCAGCGAGCGGGTCGTCCGGGCCATCGACCGGGCATGCGAGGGATTGGTGGACCGGCGGGCGCTGGTCGAGCTGGTGGTGCTCGGCGCGGTGACGCGTGAGCACTTGCTGGTGGTCGGCCCACCGGGGACCGGCAAGAGCCAGGCGGTGCGGCGCATCGCAGCCGAGCTCGGGGGTCAGTACTTCGAGTACCTCATCGGCAGCTTCACCGAGCCCAACGAGATCTTCGGTCCGATCGATCTGCGTCGGCTGCGCGAAGGGGTCGTCTCCACCGAGACCGCAGGCATGCTGCCCGAGGCCGACGTCGCGTTCCTGGACGAGGTCTTCCTCGGCTCGACCGCGATCTTGAACACGCTGCTCGGTCTCTTGAACGAGCGGGTCTTTCGGCGCGGCAAGACGGCGACGACGTGTCCCCTTCGCATCTGCGTCGGCGCATCCAACCGCCTCCCGGACGACGAGCAGCTCTTGGCGTTCGCCGATCGCTTCCTGCTGCGCGCGTTCGTCGAGCCCATGCCCGACGCGTCGCTCGAGGCGCTGCTCCGCGAAGGTTGGAGCAAGCCCTCGGCGGCGAGCACCCCGCATGCGTCGCTCGACGATCTCGACGCGCTCGGACTGCGCGCAGAGCAGATCGACCTGGACGCGGTGCGGCCGCTGCTGGCCCAGGCCGTGAGGCGCCTCCGCAGCGCGGGCATCGCGCTCTCCGATCGACGCATCGTGCGCTTGCAGCGCCTGATCGCGGGCGCCGCGGCGATCGCGGGGCGCGACGCGGCGAGCGCCGCCGATCTGTGGCCCATCGTGTTCGCGCTGCCCACCGCGGAGCTGCAGGCGCAGGGGCGCGAGGTGCTCGTCGATCTGCTCGCGAGCGCCGAGAACGCGGTGCTGCTCGCGGCGAGCGAAGATGGATCGCTCGGTCCCGCGGCGCGCGGTGCGCTCTTGCTCCGCGAGGGACAGGCGCTCCTGGCAGACGACGGCGCCCGCGACGAGGGCTGGCGCCTCAAGCTCGAGGGCGTCGCGCGCGACATCGACGCGACCTTCAGCAGCGATCGGCTGCCCGAGGATCTGCGCGCGCTGCGGGCGCGCATCGTCGAGGCCGTCACTCCGCCTGGGTCGTGAGCACGTTCACGATCGGATGGCGCGCGCGCACGACCGTGCTCGAGCCGCGCGCGGTCGCCGCGGTCGGGAGCGTCGCGCGGGCGTTGATCGCCCAGCTCGCGAGCGCGCCCCGAGCGGGCCTGACCGGGGTGGCGAGCCGCGACGTCGCCGTGATCCTCGGTGAGCGCGCGCAGCTGCCGTGGCTGGACGGGGTCGAGTACCTCGGTCTCGATCCGCGCGCGCCGCGCCTCCTGCTCCCGACCACCGACGAGCCGGTGCTGCGGGCAGGCTCGCTCGACGTGCCCGCGCCGCTCGACGTGCTGGAGCAGCGCCTCGCGAGCGGCGACGTCGCGCCGCCCATCGCGGTGCTTCGAGGCCGCGTGCTCGTGTCGCTCGCCGACGCGCGGGCCCTCGATCCTGCCGTGCTGCGCGCGTGGCTCGCGGAGGCGACGTGACGCGCGCGCCGATCCCCGCGCTGGAGAAGTGGGGCCCAGCGCTCGCGATCTTCCCGCCCGACGTCGCCGCGATCCTCGGTCGCATGGCCAGCCGCCTGACGGATGCGCTGGGCAGCCCGGCGCCTGCGCCGAAGCGGCGCGGTGTACCCGCGGGCTACGACGGCATCGCTCGGCGCGGCGCGCTGGAGCACATCGCGCTCTCCGAGTGGGCGCTCTTGGACGTCGCCCCCGATGAGCTGGTACGCCGGATCTCCCAGGGCGAGATGTCGTACTTGCGGCGAGCCCAGCGTGCGCCGCACGGCGATCGCGCGACGTGGGTGCTCTTCGACGTCGGCCCCGATCAGCTCGGCGCACCGCGGCTCGCGCACCTCGCGATCCTAGTCGCCCTCGCGCAGCGCGCGCATCGTCGGCGGAGCCGCCTGATCTTCGGCGCGCTGCAGGATGCCCGGACCGCGCGCCACGAGGGGCTGCACGCAGACGGCGTGACCGCGCTCCTCGCGCAGCGATCCCACGTCCGCGGGCGCCGCGAGGATCTCGCCCGCTGGCACGAGGCGTTCTCGTCGGCGCCCGGCGCACCCGCGGAGGACGAGCGCTTCTTGGTGGGCGCGCCCTTCAGCGATCCCCAAACGGTCCAGCTGGGGATCGACGAGCCGCTCGATGCGTCCGCCGAGCTCCGGGTCACGGTGAGCTCTCCGCGCGCGGGTCGTCGCGAGGTTCGGCTCGTCCTCCCGATGCCGCGCGACGCGCTGCGGGTCCTGCGCGATCCCTTCGCGGCGCCCGCCCCCAGCTCGGTCACCGCGGCGCTGGTCATCGATCCGAAGTGGCCGCCCGTGCTCACGAGCGACGGGCGCCGCCTCTTCTTCCGCAGCGGCGACGACACGCTCACGCAGGTGCACGTACCCAACTCCAAGCGCGCGAACGTCGGTCCTGCCACCACGCTGCGCCTCGGCGCGGGCCACTCCGCGATCGCCATCGGCCGACACAAGGACCGGCTCCGGCGCACGATCGTGGTGAGCCGCAGCGCGAGCAGCCTCTGGGTGCACGACTTCAGCAAGCGGGGTCACGCGGAGACGCCTCGCGCGCTCGCGCTCGGCCCCGGCATCGAGCTGCCCGACGATCCGCGGTCGCTGAGCGTCGCGTCGTGGCGTGACGGCGGCACGTCGTGGTTCGTCTCGGGCAGCGCGCTGCTCGCGGTACGCGAGCACACCGTCGTCGCGCGCCACGACGTCTCGGTGGTGCACGCGGTCGACGCGAGCGTCGGCCTGAGCTGCGTCTGCTCGGTGCCGCGCGGGGGCTACCGCCACCTGATCGCACAAGCGAACGGATCGCTGACCGAGCGCGAGATCCCCCTCCAGGATGCGGTGCGGCGACACGCCGTGTGGGGAGGCAGCGCGCCCTTCCCCTGCGCCATCGGCGTCGGCACCACGCGCTACGACTACTACGGCGGCGCGAACAGCCCGGCGCGATCGATCCCGGTGGGGATGACGCAGCGCTGCGTCGCAGCCAACGACGCGGGCGTGATCGTCTTGGATCGCAAGCTCACCGAGGTCTCGCTGCTGCGGTCGGCGTCCGAGCGCGCCGTGCTCTTCACCACCGCGCGGCCCGTCGTCGCCGTCGTGGTGTCCCCGTCGAACGCGACGATCTGCGCCGTCACCGCCGGGGGCGAGCTGGTCATCTACCGGGACCCCGAGGTGGTCTCGCGCCAGCAGTTCACGGTGGTGCCATGAACCCCGTCACGCTGGTGGGACGCCCGCTCTCGGGGTCGGTCGAGGCCGAGGCGTTCGTGCTCGACGTGACGTGGCTCGGCTCGACCGCCGCGCAGGCCCGCGCGCTCACGCTGCTCGCGCAGCACCCCGGCGCACGGGTGCACCAGGTCGGAGACGCGCTGGTGGTGCTCGCCGCGGCGCAGGTCCACGTGCGCGCAGCCCCGGGCACGCCGCTGGTGCGCCAGGGTCCGTTCCTCGCGTCGATCACGCTCACCGCGCGCGATCGCGAGCGGCTCGCGGAGCACGGGATCGAGGCGTGCTGGGTGCGCGGCGGGATCGCGGAGCCGCTGTCGCTCTCGAGCGAGACGCGGCTCGACGTCGGCCAGTGGATCGGGACCGACGAGTGGACGCTCGGCGCGCCGCCGCCCGCGCCGGCGGATGCGCAGCCAGCGATCGATCCCGACGTGAGGCACGCGCTGAACGTCGCGCCCGCATCGGAGGAGCTGGCCGAGGTGAAGCGCGCGCTGGAGGACCGCGCAGCCGGGCGCGGGCTGGTGACGCTCGGCAAGGCCCTCGGCGCGCTCGCCGCGATCACCTCCGTCGCCGCGGTGCTCTCCGGTGCGCTGGTGATCCCGATTCTCTCCTCGCTCGGATCGCTGTTCGGCTCGCGCTCGGGATCGGGCGCGAGCGCCGCGGGGAGCGGAGCAGGAGGGCGTCGAGCCTCGGGTGCTGCAGGCGCGGGGCCTGCCGAGGAGAGTCTCTTGCAGCGGATGGAGCGCGCGCTCCGCGACTGGATCGCGCGCTCTCGACTCGGCGCCCTCGTGGGACACCAACACGCCCGCTACCTAGAGCGGATGCTCGAGATGTTCGACGAGGGCCGCCTCGACGACGCGCTCCGCCACGCGATCCCGCTGGCTGGCGAGGGCGGCGCGCCAGCGCAGGCGGCGCTCGCACCGCCGCGACCGCGTGAGAACCTCGCGATCGAGCTCCAGCGCGCGCTCGGACCCGGCACGTCGATCGTCGGCAGCGCCGCGCTCTACGATCACCTGCGCCAGCGCTACCGCAGGGCGTTCGATCAGCTGGTGCAGCGCGGGGAGATCGAGAAGGCCGCCTTCGTCTTGATCGAGCTCTTGGGCGCGCACGAAGAGGCGGTGTCGTTCCTCGAGCGGCACGGGCGGATGCGTCTTGCCGCCGAGCTGGCCGAGGCGAAGGACCTGCCCCCGGGCCTGCAGATCCGGCAGTGGTTCCTCGCGCGCGACGTGCCTCGCGCGCTCGCGATCGCGCGGCGCACGGGAGCGTTCGCGGACGCGGTGCTGCGGCTGTCTCGGGATCACGCTGCCGCGGCGGAGGCGCTGCGCATCGCGTGGGCCGACTCGCTCGCGGAGAGCGGCGCGCTCAGCGCCGCGGTGGACGTGCTGTGGCCGCTCGAGCGCTGTCGCGCCATCGCGCTGCAGTGGATCGAGCGCGGCATCGCGGTAGGCGGACCGGCAGGAGCGCGGATGCTCGCGCGCAAGGCGAGCCAGGTCCCCAGCGCGGTGATGAGCGTTCGCGAGGCGCTGGATCGGATGCTCGAGGCCGAGCCCGAGCGAGCCGCGGCGACGCTCATCGCGTTCGCGGATCATCTCGCGCCGACCGATCGCCTCACGCCGACCGGTCGCAGCGTCGCGCTGCTCTCGCGCTCGGCGTGGCGCGACGCGATGCGCCTGCGCAGTACGGCCGATGGCGCGCTCTCCGCAGGGCAGAGCGCGGCGCTGGACCGGATCGGCATGCAGCTCCTCGACAAGGCGGGCGACGCGCTGCTCACCCACGAAGCGAGCGCGCTCGCGCGACCGGCGCCGCTCACCGCCCAGCCGCTGAGCCACCGACCGACGGCGCGGCAGCACCGCTGGGCCGCGAGCGATCGAGCGGCGCTGGTGGCGCGGGACGCGATGCGCTTGCCCGACGGTCGCGTGCTCGTCGCCCTCGGCGAGGCGGGTGCGCTGCTGATGCGAGCCGATGGGAGCGTGCAGGCCCGCTTCAGTCAGCCGGCCGATGCGTTCGTCGCCTCCCACCACGGTGATCGGGCGATCTTGGTCGCCTCGCGAGGAGAGGCGACGCGCTTGGCCCGCCTGGATCTGATCAGCCGGCGCTGCGAGCCGTGGTGTGACGCGAGGCTCACGGCGTGGGCGCCGACGTTCGATGGCGAGACTTGGTACGTGGCGAGCGACGCGACGGTGTTTGGGATCGACGCCACACGAGACGGCTGGTCCCATCGCTTTCGGGTGAGCAACGATGAGGCGGCCTTCGTCGCCGCGATGTGGTGCGACGAGGAGGCGCTCGCGGTGCAGTTCGAGTTGCCCGCCCAGGTATGGGGCTACCAGCTTCCGAGGCAGAAGCTCACCCACCGAGTGCTCATGCAGGAGGACGCGGTTTATTGCGTGGCATCGACCCGCGCCGTCCTCGAGTGCACCGACAACGATGAAGGTCGGGTGATACATCTGCGCTCACTGCGCGCACTAAGCGCGGGCCAGGTGGTGGCGCTGAACGACGCGTGGGCGATCTGCATCCGGCCCGACGAAGCGGGCTCGGTCGTCCTCGCGCTCGACACCCGCAGCCTCACCCCGCGCCTCGAGCTGCACCTCGAAGGCGCGTCGAGACCGCGGGTGCGCTTGGAGGACGAGCACCTGATCGTGACCGACGAGCTGGGTCGGGTGATCGTCGTCTCGCTGGCCACCGGCGCGATCCTCCACGACCTGCGCCCGGCGCCGTGAGGTGAGCGCGCATCAGACGTCGACGATGATGTCCTTCCACGCGAGCATCGCGCCGTCGGTCATGCGCTCATGCGCCACGATGGCCGCCGGACCCACGCTTCGATAGATGCTGTCGGCGGCGTTCGAGGTGTCGGGGAGGCCACTCGGCACGTAGTCGGGGTGGGTGACGAAGATCTCGTCGATCAGATCCTGCGCGAAGAAGACCTGCGAGATGATCGACGCGGTCGCGCTCCCGGCCGGAAAGACCTGCAGGTGGATGTGCAGCGCGCGCCCGCTGTAGGCGCCGGGGAAGCAGGTGTCGAAGCGCACCACGCCGGCCTCGTCGCTCACCTGCGTCCCGCGGAAGTACGTGTGCGCGATCGCGTCGGCGTCGCCGCCGGTGCAGAAGTCGATCGGTCCCCCGGAGTAGAGGCCGGTGTTCCCCGTGTGCCAGATGTCGAGGCGCGCGCCGACCAGCGGTGCGCAGCGCGCGTCCAGCACCCGGAAGGTGAGCCGCATGGGCAGCCCCGGGTATCCCTCGCTCACGTCGACGCGGGTCGGTGATGTGTAGAAGCACGGGCCCAGCGTGGTGGGCAGGGTGAGCGCGCAGAGCGGATCGGGCGGCTCGACGAACGGATCGGGGTAGCTCGCGACATCGGTCATCGAGACGGTGCCGCCCGCGGCCCAGCCAGTAGCCCCCGCATCGACCGAGACCGCGTCGGGCGCGAGGGCACCCGCGTCACCCGAGCCCGTGTCGCCCACGCCGCTGTCGCTTCCCAACGAAGGGGCTCCACATGCCGGCAGGGCAGGTAGGACGACGAGGGATCCGATCTGGACGAGCGCGGTGCGACGGTCGATGAGGCGATGCATGACCCGGAGTGTGGCCAGAACGAGCCCAGCGCTGTAGGGCAGCGCTCGCGATGGGGGCCATCGATCGTTGCGATGGGTGCGATCAGTCGACCAAGCTCGCGCCGAGCGCGTGACGCAGGCGGGCCTCGGCGACCACCAGCTCGAGCCGCGCGCGCAGCTCGCTCAAGCGCGCTTCGGTCACCCGCAGATCCGCGGCCTGAAGATCGTCGAGCAAGCCCTCGCCTGCCTCGAGCTGCGCCCGGCGCGCCTCGTACGCGATCTCCGCGCTAGCCAGCGTGACCGTCACCGCCTCGAGCGCGGCGCGCGCGGCGATCGCCGCTTCGTACGCTTGGCGCAGCTCGAGCCGCACTTGGTCTTCGATGAGCAGCCCCTCCGCCTCCGCGCGCGCGACGCCCGCGTCGAGCTCCTCGGCGGCGAAGATCGAGGTCGCGACGTCGTTCGGCGACCAGCTCAGCGTGGCGCCGAACTCCCAGGTGGGGATGAACTCGTCGCGCGGCGGGATGATGCGCGGGCTCGGGTTCGAGACGTCGCCCGCGAGGTAGACGCCGATGTGGGGATACGCGCCGGCCGCCGTCGCGGTGCGGGCCTCGCGCTGCGCGCGGATCGACTCGCGCAACGCCGCGAGCTCGGGGCGATCGGCGATGGCGCGGTCCTCGAGCTCTTCCAGCGTGCCGCCCGGGACACCTGCGGACACCAGCGCGGCGTCGACCGCCAGGAGCGCGCGATCCCGATCGCCGATGGCGACGCCGAGCGCCACGCGCGCGAGCGCCACCGCCCCTTCGGCGCGCGCCACGCCCTCGCCCGCCTGCGCGAGCGCGGCCTCGATCGCCGCGCGGTCGGGCGGCGTGAGGTAGCCGCCACGCAAGAGCGCCTCGACCATCGCCACTCGCTCGGCCACGCGATCGCGCGCCTCGGTCGCGACCGCCAAGATCCCGCGCGCCTCCGCGTAGCGGTAGTACGCCTCGAGCGCTTGGAGCTCGACGTCGCGGCGCGCCGCGTCCGCCCGCAGCTCCTCGGCGCGCACCCGGGCCTCGGCGCCGTGCAGCGCGGGCAGCACCGCGAGCAGGATGTCACTCAGCGGCACCGTGAGGCGCGCCGCGAAGCCGAACTGATCGCGGGGGATGCGGATCGTGGTGCCCGTCGCCTGCGCGTCGATCGTGCCGAGGAAGAGCGCGCGCGCGGAAGGATCGGTGACGGTCATCGCGAGCGCACGCGCGGCCTCGATCGCCGCGGGATCGCCGCCGCCGATCATTCCGTCGGGGAACCCATCGATGTGCGCGTAGCGCGCGGTCAGATCGAGCCGCGGCACCAGCGCGGCCGTCGCGCGGCGCACCCCCGCTTCGGCCGCGGCGATCGAGACGCGGGTGACCTCGACACGCGGCGAGTGCTCGATCGCCATGCGAACGACCGCGCGGGCATCGAGCGCACGCTCGCCCTCGCCGAGGCGAGCGCTGAGGTCGAAGCGAACGTCGGTGTCGTCCTGCGCGCGGGCGACGGGGATCGCGAGCGATGACGCGAGGAGGAAGGCGAGAGAGAGGACACGCATGCGATCACTCCGTGGTCTTCTGGAAACGCAGGGTGGCGAGGGTCGCGAGCGCGAGCCCGAAGCCGGCCAAGATCAAGAGCTGCGGCATCACGTCGAGCGGACCCGCGGCGCGCAGCAGCACCGCGCGCAAGAGATCCGCGTAGTGACGGAGCGGGTTGATGACGGTGAAGGGCTGGAGCCACCCCGGCATGCTCCGCACCGGCGTCATGATCCCGCTGAGCAGCGCGGCGGGGAGCATGAACATGAAGCCCCCGAGGAAGGCCTGCTGCTGGGTCTGGCTCACGGTCGAGATGAGCAAGCCCGCCGAGAGCGTGGTGATGAGGTAGAGCGCCGTCGCGCCGAAGAGCAGCAAGAGACTCCCGCGCACCGGCACGTCGAACGCGTACGCGCCGACCGTCACAGCGAGCAAGAAGTCGAAGAGGCCGATGACCGCGAAGGGGATCATCTTGCCCAGGATCAGCACCATGGGACGCACCGGCGTCACCAGGACCTGCTCCAGCGTCCCCGACTCGCGCTCCCGGGTCAGGCCCATCGCGGTGACGATGGTGGTGACGATCAGGAGCAGCATCGTCGCGATGCCGGGCACCAGGTTCACCGCGGTCTCGAGGTGCGGGTTGTAGAGCACCCGGGGCGCCAGGCCGACGGCGGTCGGCAGGCGCGGCGCCGCGATGCCGGCCCGTGCGAGGCGCTCTCGCGCAGTCTCTTGCGCGGCCTCGGTGAAGTAGCGGCCGACCGCGGCGCCCGCGACCGCGCTGCGGTTGGGATCGCTGCCGTCGACCAGCGCCTGCACCTGGGCGGGCTCGCGTCCGCGCATGAGATCCCGCTCGAAGCCCTCGTCGATGACGATCGCGACCGACGCTTCGCCCGCCACCAGCATCCGGCCCGCCTCGTCCGGATCGTCGGTCGCGAGCGCCTCGGTGAGCGTCCCGTCCGCGAAGAGCGCGTGCAGGTGCGCCCGGGAGGTCGCGGTGTGATCCCGATCGACGACGACGCTGGGCACGTGGTCGACGTCCAGATCCGCCGCGTTGCCGAACACGAAGAGCTGCAGCGCCGGCGCGATGATCAGCAGCGCCATCATCCGCGGATCGCGGCTGGTCTGGATGACCTCCTTCTGGGCCACCGCCAGGAGCGGCGTCCAGATGGTGCTGCGGCGGCGCCGCGATGTGCGCACTTGGGTCACGCGAGCGTCCTCGGGAAGCGCGCGGTGCCGAGCAGCAGCACGACCGCCGCGAAGATCGAGAGCGCGACGAGATCTGTGGCGATCTCGGGGAAGCCGTTGCCTCGCAGGAGCACGCCGCGAAGCGCGTGGATGAAGTAGCGCGCGGGCACCACGTTCGAGATCACCCGGAGCGGCAGCGGCATGTTCTCGATCGGAAACAAGAAGCCCGACAAGAGCATCGAGGGCAGCATCGAGGTCATCGTCCATCTGCGTTGCGACCATCTGGGTGCGCGCGACGATCGAGACCAAGAGCCCCTGACCCAGCATGCCGATGAGGAAGATCAAGGACGCCACGGCGAGCGCCACCCAGTCGCCGCGGAAGGGCACGTCGAAGATCCACACGCCCGCGGTGAGCACCAAGAGCACCGCGACGGTGCCCAGCGCCAGGTACGGCAGGAGCTTGCCGATCACGATCTCGGGGCGCCCGACCGGCGTCGCGAAGAGCTGCTGCATCGAGCCGCGCTCGAACTCGCGCGCGAGCGTGAGCGAGGTGAGCAGCACGGAGACGAGCGCGAGGATGTAGGCGGCCAGGCCCGGCACGATGAAGAGCGCCGAGCGCGCCTGCGGGTTGAACCAGGTGCGCACCCGGGTCTCGATGGGAGACACGAGCGGCGACGAAGCGCCGGTCCGCTCGCGCAGCACCGTCAGGCCCGCCATGCGGAAGACCGTCTCGGCTTTGCCCAGCGCCTGGGTGGCGGTGTTGGGATCGACTCCGTCGAGCAGGAGCTGCACCGCGAGCGGCCGACCGCGGGACAGATCGTCGGCGAAGCCCTGAGGAATGATCATCACGCCGATCGCCTCGCGGCGCTCGAACGCGAGCGTCGCGTGCGCCGCGTCGAGCCCCTCGACCTCGACGCGCTCCAGCTCCCCGGACGCGAAGACGTGCGCCGCGAACGAGCGGCTCGCGTCGCTCCCGTCCTCGTCGATCACCGCCAGCGGCAGGTGATCCATGTCGAAGCTGACCCCGAAGCCGAAGAGGATCAGCAGCACGACCGGCATCCCCAGCGCCAGGTAGAGCGAGCGCGGATCGCGCACCACGTGCAGCACTTCCTTCCGCGCGATCGCCAGGATGCGACGCAGCGACTGGGTGGGCGCGCTCATGGGCGGACCTCGCTGCTCGCCTTGGCGCCCTCGCCGAAGCCCTGGTCCTTGCGGATCTTGGCCTCGCTCCCCGCGTCCGCCGCGGCCAAGAAGACGTGCTCCAACGTCGCCTCGACCGGGCTCAGGTCCACCGCGATGCTCGCGCTCTCTGCCGCGGCGCGGAGCTGCGCCTCGCGCACGCCGTCGTGGAAGCGCACGTGCAAGCCGGCGCCGAACGCCTCGACCGAGATCACGCCGGGTAGCGCGCGCATCGCCTCGGCGGCCGCGCGCAGCGCCGCCGCGGCCTTCGTCTTGTCGGGCTCGCCGTGCGCCGCGACCGCGAGCATGCGCCCGGGCACCCACGTCTTCTTGAGCGCGGCCGGGGTGTCGAGCGCGACGAGGCGACCCGCGACCATCATCCCGATGCGCGCGCAGTACTCCGCTTCGTCCATGTAGTGCGTGGTCACGAAGACCGTGGTGCCGCTGCTCGCGAGGCCGCGGATCAGCGCCCAGAACGAGCGGCGTGAGACCGGATCGACGCCCGCGGTCGGCTCGTCGAGAAAGACGATCTCGGGCTGATGGAGCAGCGCGCTCGCGAGCGCGACGCGCTGACGCAATCCGCCTCCGAGCGAGCCGGTGATCTCGCCTAGCAGCGGTGACAGATCGAGGGACGCCGAGAGCTCGGCCACCCGCGCCCGCACCTCGCGAGGTCGGAGGCCGTAGATGCCGCCGAAGAAGTCGAAGTTCTGCGCGACCGTGAGATCGGTGTAGAGCGAGAACTTCTGGGACATGTAGCCGATCGAGGCCTTCACCTCGTCGGGCTCCTTTCCGACGTCGAAGCCCGCGACGATCGCCTTGCCACCCGACGGCGCGAGCAGCCCCGAGAGCATGCGGATCGTCGTCGACTTGCCCGCGCCGTTGGCGCCGAGGTAGCCGAAGATCTCGCCGCGCTCGACGTGGAACGAGACGTCGTCCACCGCGCGGAATGCCCCGAACGTTCGCTCGAGGTGGCTCACCTCGATGACGTGCTCGCGCTCGCTCACGCGGCCTTCTCCTCGGGCGTCGCCGCGCGCAGGCGAGCGCGCTCGAGCTCCGCCAAGAAGAGATCCTCGAAGTCCGGCGCGGCGGCGATCAGCTCGGCGCCTTCGGTCTCCGCGAGCTGCCGCAGGCGCTGCTCGAGCCTGCGCTCGGCGACCACGCGCAGGCGCACGCCCGCGGGCGAGCTCGCGAGCAGCCCCGGCCCCAGCGCGGCGAGCGCCGCGTGGATGCGCTCGCGATCGCCACCGACGATCTCGGCGACCAGTCCGTCGAAGCCCCGGGCCAGCGCGTTGGGCTCGCCCTCGCGCAGCACCCGGCCCTCGCTCAAGAGCGCGACGCGGTGGCAGCGCACCGCCTCGTCCATGTACGGCGTCGATACGACGACGGTCATGCCGCGCCCCGCGAGCTCGTAGAGCAGCTGCCAGAGCTCGCGCCGCGAGACCGGATCGACGCCGTTGGTCGGCTCATCGAGCAAGAGCACCTCCGGCTGATGCAGGAGCGCGCAGGCGACGGAGAGCTTCTTGTACATGCCGCCCGAGAGCTGCTGGGCGCGGCGCTCGGTGAAGTCGGCCAGGCGCGTGATCTCGAGCAGGCGCGCGCGACGCTCGAGGAAGACCGCGCGCGGCAGACCGAAGAGCTCACCGAAGAACGCGAGGTTCTCCGCGATGGTGAGGTCACCGTAGAGGCTCTGGTCCTGCGGCACCAGGCCCAGGACGTGACGCACCTGGTGACCGCCGCGCGCGAACGGGTCGATCGACAGCACCCGCACGCTCCCCGACGTCGGGGTGATGAGGCCCGAGATCATGCGGAGCGTCGTCGTCTTGCCCGCGCCATCGGGCCCGACGAGCCCGAAGAGCTCGCCCTTCTGTACGCCGAGGGAGAGCCCGCGCACCGCGTGCACCGGGGGCTTGCGACGGCCGGTGACGTAGTCGCGCACGAGATCCCGCACCTCGACCGCGAGCGCTGCGTCGCCTTCGCTCACGACGCACCACCGATCGAGACCTCGACCGGCATCCCCGGCCTCAAGAGCGACTCGGGGTTGGGGATGCGGACCTCGACCGGGTACACCAGCCGATCGCGATCGGTGCGGGTCTGGATCGTGCGCGGGGTGAACTCCGCCTCGGTCGAGATGGTGGTGACGGTCGCCTCGAAGGTGCGTCCCTCGAACGCGTCCGCGGTCACGCTCGCGCGCGTCCCCGTCGAGACCGCGCCGAGCTCGGCGTTGGGCAGGTAGAAGGTCGCGGTGACCGTCGAGAGATCGACGACGCGCACCAACGTCGCGCCGGGTGCGACCACCTCACCGGCCTCGAAGTAGATCGTCTCGACGATGCCAGCGTGCATCGCGTGCACCTGGCACTCGGACACCGCGATCGCAGCGAGATCGCGGAGCGCGCGCACCGCGCCGATGCGCTCTTCGGCGGCGCGGGCGTTCGCCTCGGCCAAGAGGATCTGCGCGGCCGCCACCGACGCGTTCGCGCGCGAGGCGCGGCTGCTCGAGACCGCGGCCTCCCGCGCGAGCGCCGCCGAGGCCGCGCTGTCGGCGAGCGTGTCGCGGCGCTGCGCGCTCACGTACTCGCCCATCCCCGCAGCGCGCTCGGACTCGCGGGCCGCTGCAGCGGCGGTGGTCTCCGCGACCGACGCGCTCGCGACGCCGGCGCGGGCTGCGCTCGATGCCGCGCCGCGAGCCCGTCGCGCGATCTCGATCTGCGCGCGCGCCGCCTCGAGCTGCGCCTCCGCCGCCGAGAGCCGCGCGGTCGCCTCCGCCAGCCGCGCGTTGGGCTCGGCGCAGTCGAGCTCCACCAAGAGATCGCCCTCAGCCACGCTCGCGCCTTCTTCGATCGCGACGCGCGCGATGCGGCCGCTCGAGCGCGAGGCATGATCGACCGCGTCGCCTTCGATGATCCCCGAGCCGCCCGCCGGGCCGTTGCTCGCGGTCTCTTGGGCGCGGATGCGCATCGCGAGCGCGATGGTGAGGACGATGGAGAGGACGGTGACGAGGACCACGACGCGACGCATGCGACGGGACATCGCAACGGGCGTGCCGCCT
>CAYZQM010000051.1:18204-31194 GCA_964480175.1 uncultured Sandaracinaceae bacterium | reverse complement strand
GGACGCTGTGTGGGCGAGCCCGCGCCCTCGTGCGAGATCGAGCAGAGCGCGCCGACGGTCATCGAGGTGACGCCGAGCGCGCCGATCGCGCCCGGCGCTTCGCTCCGCATCGAGCTCGATCTACAGGGCCGCCTTCAGGCGATCGATCCCGAGCGCACCGGGATGATGGCGCAGAGCATGGAGGGGATGGCCGCGTTCGAGTCGGGCGGAAGCGGTCACGGCTACGGCTTGCTCGCGCAGGACGGACAGATCGCGACGATGGCGTCGTTCTTCCCCGTCGTGGCGCGGCGCGAGGGCGGCCGCTGGATCACCGACGATCACGGCACCACGGGCGATCTCGGCACCGACGCGATGGCGAACGTGTTCGCGCGCGTGGTGATCCCCTCGGGCACCACGCTCGCGGCCACCGGCGAGGCGACCCGACGAAGGCCGGTGCGCGACGTCGGACACGGCGCGCCGCGCGAAGAGGTGACCGTGCACGCGGGCGTCATCCGCGACTTCGCGCTGGTGCTCGGCCAGCGTCTGGTGACGCTCGAGCGCGACGTCGGCGGCGTGACCGTGCGCTCGGTGTTCCGCGACTCGCACGCCGAGAACGGTCGCTTGGTGTTGGGCTATGCGGCGGCGGCGCTGGAGATCTTCGAGCGACGCTTCGGTCCCTATCCGTACACCGCGCTGGACGTCGTCGAGGCGCCGCTCGTCGGCGGCGCGGGCGGCGTCGAGTTCAGCGCGATGGTGACCGTCGCGACGATGTTCTACGAAGGGATGGAGGGCGGCGGGATCGGCGCGCTCGCAGGGATGATGGGCGGCGCAGACTCGCCCGCGAGCGACATGAGCGCCGCGATGCTCGAGTTCGTCACCGCGCACGAGGTCGCGCACCAGTGGTGGCACGGCATCGTCGGCAGCGACTCGCGCAGCCACCCGGTCACCGACGAGTCGCTCGCGCAGTGGAGCTCGGTCCTCTACATGGAGGAGCGCTACGGCCCCGAGCGCGCGGCGACCGAGGCCGAGCGTCAGGTCGCGCTCGGCTACGTGATGATGCGGGTCAACGGCTTCCCCGACGCGCCTGCCGATCGTCCCGCGTCGGCGTACGATCCGCCCGTCACCTACGGCGGGATCGTCTACGGCAAGGCGCCCTTTCTCTGGACCCGCATGCGCGAGCGGCTCGGCGACTTCGTGTTCTTCGCGGGCCTGCGGCAGTACGTGAGCCGCTACCGCATGCGCATCGCGCCGCCCGACGCGCTGGTGGAGATCTTCGCGAGCGAAGCCGATCGCCGCACCGCGCGCGACGTGCGCCGCCTCGCGCACCGCTGGCTGTCGGAGCGACACGGCGACGAAGACCTCGGTCCGATCGACGAGAGCCGGATGATCACCGCGATGCTGGGTCCCGAGGCCGCGGCGCCGGGATCTCCCGCCGGCGCGATGATGCGGATGATGATGTCGATGCTGCGCGGAGGCGGCGGCGACATGGGCGATCTCGGCGATCTGTCCGGTCTGCTCGGCGGCGGAGGCGGAGGCGACATCGACCTCGATGCGCTGCGCGGGATGATGGGCGACCTCGATCCCGACGCCGCGGGCGCGATGCTCGAGGGGATGGACACGAGCGGAGGCGACGTCGAGGGCGACGACGAAGCGCCGCGCCCCAGACGCCGCGCGCCGACCCGGATCCCCTGACCTTGGGGGGCGACCGCGCTTCGCCGGCAGATCTCCCTCCGAGGACGAACGCCGCGCAAGTGGGCTGGGGGCCCACGCGCAGCGCGAGCGAAGCGAGCGGAGGCGGGTGGGGGGACCCGACGAATTCACTTCGTCGGGTAATCCCCGGCCGCGCCTACGCACCGGAGATTGTTAGCTTTTTCGGTCGAAACGGGGGCCCGTTTGGGTCCGCGCTGCGCGACCCTCGCCGCGAGGGCGAGCACCAGGGCCCGGAGCGAGCCCTCTCGACCATGGACGCCGCCGGCCGCCTCGACGGCCGCCGCTACCTCGGATCGACGCCGGATCTCAGCGGGTCCGAGCTTGCGACCCCAGGCGGCGACGGCCTGCCGGGGAGCCTTCCATTCGGCCGCCTCGTCGAGCCAGGCGGACACCTCCGCGAAGGGCGTGGACGGGGCGCCTGCGCCCATGACGTGCCCACGCCCACCCGCGTCCACCGATGCGCCCAGAGGATTCACGTCGGGCGAGCGCGGGGCCTCGTTTGCGGCGCCGAAGTCGCGCCCACGGGGTTCCCGCAGATTCACGTCCGGCGTGAATCCTTCCGCACCGGGCGCGACACTGACCGCGCGCGCAGCGTTCTTGCCGCCCGCGATGGCCCGGAGCTTGCCGGGGCCGGGGACCGGGGCCAACGTGCTCGACGCCACCTCCGGCAGCTCGCGCACCATGCCGGCGTAGATCGCGGGCATGTCTTTGTTGCGCCACGCGCCGTAGCGTTGAAGCTCGGCCGCGCTCATGCCGGCGGTGACCAGCTCATGCGCGCGCGTGTGCCGAAGCTGGTAGGGGTAGAATGCGACGCCCGAGCGACGCCGAACGTCCTCCACCTCGGCTTCGGTGACCCAGGCATCCGCGCGGCGCGTGCCGCCCTTCTCTGTGAAGCGCGGGCGCCAAGTGTTGCTCAGGCCCTTGACGGGGAAGAGCCAGCCGAGCGCTTGCGCGCGGCCCGGCAGACCATCGACGAAGCGCAGGACCGCCCGAGCGAGATCGACCGACACCGGCAATCGGTCCTCGCCCTCGTCGGGGCGCAGGCCCGAGCCCTTCGCCCGATGCGGATGGAACCACCAACGGCCGTCGTCGCCTTCGCGCAGGTCTTCGATGCGAGCCCACGCGCACTCAATCGGACGGAGGCCGAGATCGAGCTGAAACGCGAGGCGCGTCGCGAGGTCGGTCCCGCACTCGACGTCACGAGCGTGAGCGGCCGCGAACACTGCCGCCTTCTGGTGTTCGTCCAGCTTGGCGCTCATGCCGCGGGAGGTCTTACTCTTGGCCGGCATCAAGCCGGAGGGCCACACCGGGGCGCGGGTGATCCAACCGCGCTCGGCCGCGCGCCCGAGCACGCGACGCACGAGCGCGACGAGAGAGCGGATGTAGGCGCCCGAGTGCTCCTCTGCCGTCCACCGATCGACCATGCCGCGAATGCGCGAGGCTTCGCAGCACGAGGCCAGCGGGACGTTCCAGAGCGGGCGGCAGCGCTTCCAGAGCGAATCGTCCGCGCGGCGCCACTTGAACGGCTGGGTCTTGTCCTGCCGCAAGCGCTGGACCGCTTCGGCGAGCGTGATGTTGGCGTCGAAGGCCGCGAGGCCGCTCTCAAGATCGAGGACGCGCTTGAGCAGCATCGGCTTGACGCGCTCGCGCGCCTCGCGTTCGCGCTCGGCGACGGTGCGGAACGCTTCGGCCGGGATGGTGTACGCGACGCCGCCGGGGACCTTGCGACCGTCGGGCAGAACCACGTCACGGAAGCGCACGCGCACCGCGAGCGACGGAAGCACCTCGATCGAGCCGCGGCGGCGGCGCGGCGCGCGCGTGCGCTTGGGCTTGGGCTCGCCGCCCTCGTCGATGAACGGCCCGTCGTCGTCGTTGCTGCTCACTTCTTCCGCCCCTTCGCTCGCTTGCCCACAACCGCGAGACCCGCCTCACGTCGGGCGATCATCCGCAACCATGCGGCGAGAGGCAAGCCCAAAGCGGCGCCGGCCTCGACGAACGCCGTATGCTCGTCGGCCGAGACGCGAAACTCAATGCGGACCTGTTCATCGGAAGGGCGGCCAGTGCGAGCGGTGCGAGCCATGCCCGCGTTCATAACGGCAGCTTGCCGATCGGTCAAGGTTCGGGCAGCATCGCGCCCATGAACACCACACCCGTACTCGCTCTCTCGCTCGCGCTCGCAACCCTCGTCGGATGCACGTCGGACACGTCGCCCTGCCCTGCCCCGGTGGGAACGTGGACGATCACCGCCGACGAAACGTCCGGCACCTGCGGCGATATCGACGAAACCGGACCGTTGCTCGGAACGAGCGACGGCGCCTTTCTTGGAGCACGCGACTCGTCCTGCGCTGGCGAGTGGACCGCGACCAGCGCGGACGGATGCACGTTCACCCTCGCCCGAGCCTGCCCCGTTGGGCAGACGCTCGAAGGGGAGATCCACTACACCGACGCGAACCGCTGGGACGGCACGTTGACCGCGCGTAACGACGGGTCGGGCGGGTTTACGTGCGAGTCTGCCTACTCGCTCACTCTGAACCGCTGAACACGACCGGGCACGGTGCGTCGGGCGCGAGCCCTGCGACGTGGCACGCGTCGCGCGCGCGCTCGACCACCGCGCACGTCACTCGGCCCACCGTGCCCGCCGTAGTGCCCGCGCAGCCCGAGAGCATCGCGCCCACGCCGAGCGCGAGCGCAAGCGGCATCGCCCGCGCGACCGTGCTCGCCGCGGTGCCGCCTCCGGAGCGCATCGCGCCGAGCGCGCCGAGCGCGCCCGCGATGCACATCCCGGCGTGCTCGCCGTCACCCGCCACGCCGAGCGCGACGCCCGAGAGCAGCACGAGGCCGACCAACACGCGGTCAGCGATCACCCGCGCGAACTCGGCGCGGTCGGTCTTGGGGGTGTTGGTTGTTTCGTCTGCCATCGGGAGCCTTTCAGGTCTTGTCCTGCAACGCGTCGAGCGCCGCGAGATCGTCGAGCCACGCGCACACCTCGCCCTGCGCCTTCGGCTCGACCACCGCCCACCCATCGAAGGGCACGAGGTATCGCCGGACGCCCGGCGCGAGCGGGATGCGCATGTCCTCGACCGGCTGATCGGCGGGGTCGGTTCGGAACACGAGCAGGTGCGCGCGAGCCTCGTTCGCGACGACGAGGCCGAAGCGCTCAGCCACGCGGATCGGCTTGGTGTTCGTGATCGTCGGCGGCGACTCCGTGGTGAGGCCGGGCAGGTAGGACCCCGCGGCGAAGTCGGCGTCAGGCGCGGGCAACAGCACCGTATCGACGGCCGCGCGCGTCTTGAGGCATCGGGACGTATGCATCAGATCACCGTGAGCGCGACCAGCGCGAGGCAGAGGGTCAAGAGCACGGCGCCCACCGTCGAGAGCACCGCGAAGCCAGAGAGGGCGCGGGCCGCCATCGCGACGCGGGCGAAGGGCGAGCTGTAGCGGTCCGAGAGCGCGCGCAGCATGTAGCCACGACTCGCGAGCGTGCTCGCGTTCGGCCAGACGATCGCGGCGGCGACGTTCGGCATCGCATCGAGGTAGGCGCGGTACGCCGCTTCGGTGCCGAGGTTGGCGCGCGCGAGATCCGTGTTCGGAATGAAGCCCGCGACGGTCACGGTCACGCGACGCGGGGCGATGCGCTCCCACGCTGCGACCCACGACGCAAACTCGCTCGGCGGCGTGCCGTGCGCGTACAGCTCGACCGACCACCACACCGCGGGACCCGCCTCGCGCGCGACAAGCTCGAATCCATCGACGGCGCTGGTACCCACGCGCATCTGCGTAGGGATGGTGACCACACCGATCCGCGTCAGCTTCGCAGCCTCGCGCAGCGCCGCGCCGAACTCGCGCAACTCGCTCTCCGAGGCCGAGCGCCAGGACTCCTCCGGGTTGGCGATGATGCCCTCGACGCCGCCGGCAGCGACGCGCGCCATATGCCGCGCGAGCGTCGCGCGCCACGTCGAGGGCGTCCACGACGAGGGCCCGTCGAACAGCCACACGGGCCCCCTCGCGCGCGCCTCCGCGATGCGCGTCTCGCCGAGCGACAGATCGACGGCGAAGAAGTCCCACGGGCCCGACGGGATACCGCTGGACTGCCACACGTAGACGCCGAGGCCGCTCGGCGGGATGCCTGGAAGCAGGTTCACAGCGCCACCGTGCGGCCGCCGTAGTCCCGCATCATCGCGGAGAGACGCGGACCGGGGTTGACCGAGATCAAGCCCAGCTCGCCCGCGAGCAGCGCGCCGAGCACGAAGCCGACGAGCGAACAGCCGACGACGAAAGCCACCTCGCCCGCCTTCACGGCGCCGCCTCCGGCGCGGGCGCCTCGACGGGCGCGACGGGCGCGACGCACGGACACGGCAACGCCGCACGCTGCGCGTCGAGCACAAGCCCTAGCTGCGCCTCGGCGTGGTCCGCATCGAGCGCGCGCCGCACGAGGAACGCAAGCACCTCGGCGGCCGCGAACACGGCGAGCGCGCCGAGCGCGTAGGAGAACCCGAACTTGAACGCCTCACGCATCACGCGAGCCCCTTTCGCACCTGGAGAACGATGAACGCCACGCCCGCGATCCCGAGCGCGACCGAGAGCGCGATCGCGGCGTAGCCCCACGTCCGCGCGGTGCTGCTCACCTCCGCGATCGGCTGGGTCAACGACGTTCCGAGCCGCGCCGCGGACTCGCCCGCAGCGGTCGCCGCAGCGTCGGCCGCAGCACCGGCCCGATAGCGCGTCGCGCCGACCGGATCGGCGCCGAACGCCAGATACGGCGCGGCCGCGACCGCAAGATCGTTGAACCAGCCGGCGCCGTCGCCGCCGCTGCCTTCGGTGATCACGCGCCGCCCTTCGCGCTCGCCGCCGCAGCCGCGAGGCTCGCGGCGCCGGTCGCCGCGATCGCGTCACGCGCGGCCGGCGTCGAGCCCGTCTTGTCCGCGCCGGTACCCGTGCCGAAGATCGGCGTACCGTCGGGCGCAGTGCCCACCATGGCCCGCGAGACAGCTCCCGCGGTGCCGGACGTGCCGGAGGTCGCAGCCGCCGCAGCGGCGAGCGCGGGGCTCGGACGCGACGCGAGGTAGGCGACGACGGCCGCGCCGACGACGACCGCGAGCGCGGCGAGGATCTTCGCCCGCTTGCTCACTTGTCGCCTCCGCCGCCGCCGTACGCAGCGGTCACGATCGAACCGACGCCGCCGAGCACGCCGCCGAGCGCGGTCCCGATCGAATCGATGTAGTAGGTCGCTTCGGGCCGGTTGGGGTCGAACGCGGGCGCAGCGGCGCCGCCGCCGAGCACGATCGGCGCATTGTCGGAGGTCATGAGGTAGACCGCGCCGACGACGACGGCGCCGACGAGGACCAAGGCGATTAGCGTGGTGTTGTTCATGCGGTGAGCTTTCGGATCAGGTGGGCAGGCCGAAGTTGACCAGGAAGAGGTTGGGGTTGGCGGCGCGGAGCGCGGCTGCGGCGGCGCCCTGGTTGGACTGCGACCAGCTCTGCACGAGTGACGCGGCCTTCGCGTCGATCTCCGAGAGCAGGCCGGGGCCGGCGTTCTTGAAGGGCGGAGCCCAATCGCGAGGGAAGCGGCCCGCGTCGAGGAACGGCGTTACCCACCGAGTCGCCTCCGCGGCCCCAACGATCGGCGCGATGCTGGCCAGGTATTCGTCGCGGGCGCGGTCGTTGTTGTGCGGTTCGTTGATGCCGTCGCGCGAGCACTGGCCCTGCCCAGCGATGAAGCACGCCACCCGATCGCGCGCGGCCGGAAGCCACTCGTTCACGACGACGGCGCGAATCTCCATAACCTGCGCCCGCGTGGTCGCCTGATTGAGCGCCCCGCGCACGTCGGTCACAAACCCGGCCGCAAGCCGGATGATCGCGCCGAGTGTGCTACCGCGCTTCCCGCCGTCCGTTTTGGACGTGCCGAGGTAGTGACCCCACTCCGCGTTCACCTGCCGGACCTTGGCCTCCGCGCCTACGAGCGGCGCGCGGTACGCGTCCGCGATGCCCGTCTCAGCGATGCACGACTGATAGGCCGCCTGGAGATTCTGCGTTTCGTTCGGATCGCGCCCCTGTTGCGCGCTCACCAGGATCTGCTCGCGGAGCCCGCGGCACCGATCGACCTCGGCCGCCTGCCGCTGCTCGGCCTCGCGCTTGTCCTGCGCCTCGCCGCGCTTCCGCGCGATCTCCGGGCTCTTGACGTAGAGGAACGCGACCAGCGCGAGCGCGCCGAGTGAGAGCACTACGAGAGACCAGGGGACACCAGCGGGGGCGGACGTGCTCACGGAAGCTCCGAAGCGAGAGGGTCAGAACGAGAGGGACGATGCAGCGCGCACGAGCGGCGAGGTCGCGAGCGGACGGATCAGCGTGATCAGCTCATCGAGACGTCGGCCGACGTAGGCCAGCGCGGCGACGAGCGCGGCGAGCCCCACGAGCGCGAGCCAGTCCGAGGCCAGCGCGTCGATCGTGGGGCTCGCCGCGGCGCTCACCGCCTGGCCTTGGTCGCCTTGCCCTTGGCGGGCGCGGGCTTCGCCGCGGACGCGGGCTTGGCTCGCGTCGCGTCGAGCGCGGCGAGCCCCGCGGCGTCGTAGGGGATCGCGAGGCCGAGGCCCCGCGCGATTTGGTGCAGCTTGGGATTGCGCATGGTCGTTGTCTCCGTTCGTCGCTTGGGTTCGGGTCGCGTCAGCCGACGACGACGGGTCCGGTCTTGTCCGCGATGGTGCCCTCCGGGAGCGCCACGAGAGCGCCGCCGACGACCTGCGAGCGCTGCGCGCCGACCATGCCCGTGGCGCGCTTGATGGCGCCCTCGCGACTCGGGTCGCCGCACTTGATGATCTCGTGCAGCACGCGGATCTTCGCCGCCGGGTTCGTCTCGATCGCGTAAGTCACGCGGCCCGCGGGGGCCGAGTGCCGACTGCGCGGCGGCAGGAGGATCGCGAAGGCGCGCGGCGTGGTCACGAGCGAGTTGACCCGGCCGATCGGCAGCTCCTTGAACACGGTGGGCGCGCCGAGGTAGCTCTCCGGCTCCGAAAGCTGGAGGTACGCGTCCCGCGTGAGCCACTCGCCCGCGCTCATGTTCGAGAGCACGTCGCGGCCGCCGACCTTGAGCGTCATGCCGTCGATGCCCTCGGGGAGTTCCTCGCCCTCGTTCGCCGCGATCTCATCCTCGGCCCGCGGGCGGACGACGAGGAACAGGTGCTGCGCGTCGGGGTACTTGAAGGAGTCTTGCGGCTCGCTCTTCTCGTAGTTCCGCAGCGCCCAGCGCGGCGGGACGTTCACCTTGTCGAGGTCCACCACGTCGGCCCAGATCTCGACGCCGGGCGTCACACCGTCGGGGCGGTAGTACCCTTCGATCGTGAGATCGGCCGTGATCGCCGTGAAGGGGAACGACTCGCGCAGCTTGAAGCGGAACGCCTCGGTCTCGCGCTCGTGCAGCGCGGCGACCGGAATCAGGCGCTCGGCCTGCCGGCGACCGGGCACGCGGCCCGCCAGATCGATGGTCAGCGAGATCGGCACGGTGACGCCGGCTGCGGGGAGCGCCGCCGCGATCGCCTCGCCCGACTCCTCGCGCGACCGGTACAGACCATCGCGGAAGAACTCGGCGTCCATGATGTCGCGACCATCGCAGTCGCCGTCGAGGAAGCGCCAGCCCTCCGCATCGGACAACTTGAGCCCGGAGATCAGCGAGTACATCGCGTGCCGCGGGATCGAAGGGTTGTTGGACGCCACGTCTCCGAGCACCTTGACCGAGGTCACGATCCGCAGCGCGCGGATGTGCGCGTGAAGGCCGAGTGACACGGCGTCGATATCGTGGAACTTGACGAACGACTCGCGGCCCGGACCGGCCTCCTTGCCGGTCAGCACGGCGACGCGGCGCCAGTCGCGCACCAGCGGCGCGGGAGCGCAAGCGCCGCCCATCATGGCGAAGTTGGCATCGCAGCTCACGCGGCACCGCCAGTCGGCGCGACGGTCGCGGGAAGCGCACCGTTGATGGCGCTGGCGGCGCGACCGACGGGATCGAACCCGCGGCGCTTGGCTACCTCGACGAGGACGCCGAAGGCGAAGAGGGTCGCGATCGACACGGCGAACGAGACCAGGGCAGGGGGAAGGGTGGGCATCGTCTGAATCGGCTCCTGCGCCGTCGCGGCGCGTTGGGGATGCCTCGACCCTGCGCGGAGCCCTCCGAGGCCGCCTTGCCCGTCCTGGTACGTCTACGCGCCTTCGCGGCTGTCTTTCGGCGCTGGGCGCAACAGCTCGTCGAGCGCGGCGCGCACGACGAACACCGAGCAGCGCCCGTCGCGGTACGTGCGCACGCGGCGACCGTCGATCACGCCGAGCGCGACCCAGCGGCGCACCGTGCGCACGTCCACGCCGAGGCGACGCGCGGCAACCGCCGCACGCACCCACGCCGCCCCGCTGCGGTCGCTCAAGAGGACCGGACGGGCTTGTACTTCTCGGGCCGGACGCCCGCGTACAGCGCGACGTGGTGCCCCGGCTCGCCCTTGCCGCCGTGCTCCTTCGGCGCGTTGCGCATCCCGCACTCGCGGACCGCCTTGACCAGCTCGACGCCGCCGATCGCGCGCAGGATCGACGCGTCCGCATCGGTCGCGCTGTAGACGCGGATCAGCTGCGCGAGGTCGAACGAGCGGTTGATGAAGCTCAGGCGCTGCGTATCGACCCACAGCGCAACGTCGTGGTGACGCCACGCCGACGTGGCCTTGCGCGCCCACTTCGAGAGCGGCTTGTGTACGGGAAAGCACATGTGCGCTTCGGGAATCGCGAGACCCGAGAGCCCGTCGCGGCTCACGCACCAGCGCAGCGCATCATCGGCGACCTTCTCGGGGTCATCGTCGGTCGTGACGATCACGAGGCGCGCGCCCTGGTCGATCAGCGCCGCCGCCGCGGCAACGTTGCCGGCGCGCGACGCAACGTCCGCAAGCTCGCGCGGAATCCTTCCGCCCTCCTCACCCGGCGCCCATTCGTGCGTCAGGTCGAGCACGATGATCGGCGCGCCGCGCGCGAACGCGAACACGTCGCGCCTGATTCCGTAGGTCTTTCCGTGGCCAGGCAAGCCGACCGCGAGCCGCACGCCCTTGTCGGTCGCAATCACGCGGGCACCGCCCCTCGCATTGCGTCGCCGTCGTCGTCGGGCTTGCGCTCGGGCGCCGCAAGTTGCCTTGCGCCGTACGAGGTGACGACGTTTGCGGCGGCCGCAAGGTCGCCCATTGTCGCGCCGATCCAGCCGAGCGAGGGACGGTTGCGGAACGCGGCCTTGATTGCGTCCGCCAGCTCCTCACGCTCGGGCTTGGTCGCGGCCACGGGTCCGACGTCGCGCCCGTGGAACAGGCGCACGAACAGGCGCACGGTGAAGCCGATCACGAACAGCGCGAGCCCGGCGAAGCCCATCGCGGCCGCGTCGCCGATCTGCGGGTACACCGCGTCGCCCGTCTTGATGCAGACCTTGGGCGCATGGTCGAGCACCCCGCGGCAACCGGGGCAATCGGGGCCGACCGGGCAGACGCCGCCGGCAACATGCGCGGGGGTCGTTGCGGGCGGCGCGCCCGGTTGCGCGGGCGCGTTGCTTGCGGGCGCGGGCGCGGCGGTCGCGGGCGCAGCGGGCGGCAAGTCCACGAGATCGAAGAACGACGGCGGAGGCGACGACGACGACGACGCGTCGCTGAAAGGCCCGTCAGCGGGCGGCGATGGCTCGCGCGGGCGCGCGGCTCGCGGCGGGCGCTCGGCCTCGTGCATCGCGAGCCACTTCGAGTCTCGATCCTTGACCGCGGGCCCTCGCCCGGCCGCGTGCTCGCGCATCGCGCGGCGGATGCGGCTCGCGCGCTCGTTGTCGCTCTTGCTCACTTGCCCACCCGAAGGGCGAGCATGAAGCGGCCGGCGCGAATCGAGAAGCCGTGCGCGACGGCTTCCGCGAACAGGTCGCCGAGCCCGGCGACGTCGAGCGTGGGCAAGCTCGCCCACACGGTCGCGCCCTTCTCTGCGATCTCGTCGCCGAGGCGCGCGAGGCCGGGCGGCACGCTTTCGAGGTTGGCCCGAACAGCGATCGCGCGGGCGATGCCGCGCGCGCCGGCCGGGGTGAACTGCCGCGCGATCGCGTCGATCGTCGCGGGGTCGTAGTACGTTGCGGGAGGGGTGTTGCTCATGCGCAACCCTGTGTTGCGTGAGCGCGGCAACATCCAGCGACAATCCGCAACGCAAGCGGCCCGCGCCGGGATTTCCGACGCGGGCCGCGTTGCGCTTGGCGTTGTGGCGCCGGGTCGTTACTCCGGCCGGTTGCATATCGTCCCTCGTTTCGCTTTGCCTTGGGGCTCGCGCGTACCGTCGTTGCGGCTGGTCAGTCGTCGTTGCGGTCGCGCGGCTTGCGGGCCGCGCTCACCCACCGGCCGCCCGTGAACGCGGGCGCGCTCGGGTTGCCGTGCTTGTCGGTCACGATCGCAACGCAGGTGCCGCGGTCGCGCTCTTCGAGCCGCGGCACGCGGCCGAGGCAGTCGAGGCAGGGGCAATCGATGATGTGCCCGCGCTTCACGCTGCACCCGCCTTCGCCCGACGCGCCGTCACGAGCGCCCGCGCGCGCTCGCGGCGCGCATCGAGGCCGACCGTCGAGCGGTCCGCCGCCTGCGCCGCCGTGTTCGAGCCCATGCACGCGATCGGGCACCGCTTGCGCGCGCCCGGCCAGTGCCGGAGCGCGCCGCAAAGCGCGCACCGGCCCGAGCCCGTCCAGCGGTGCCCAGCCCCGAGCGCACTCACGGCAACCCCCGCGCCGCCTGCCGATGCGCGAGCACCAGAGACGGGATCCAGTCCGTGGCGAGCACGGTTGATTGCACCTGCACCGCGCGCGCTCGACGCGTGAGCGGGTGTGCGTCGCCGAGGCACGAGCGCAGCCGTTCCCACCGTGCGACCGCGACGGTCGAGAGCCCGCCGAGGGCGCCAACGTCGAGATCCTCACCGCGGGCCGCCGCGCCGTGCGCCACCGTCAGCTCGTCCAGGTCGCCGAGCATCGCGGCGAAGGTCGCCTCGTGCTCCGCGTCCGTGGGCGGCGCCGCCGGCTTGACGTCGAGCGGCGCGGCGACGTCGCCCGTCGAGCGCGCGAGCGCGTCGCGCACCTTGGGGGGCACTCGGTCGATCACGCCGTCCGGCGAGTGCCGCGCCGGATCGTGGTGGCCACGCACGACGCGCAGGAAGCGCGCAGCGGCATCGCCCGTGCCCTGCCCGAGCTTGGGAGAGGTCGGATCGCGGCGCGTCATTCGTACCCCGCGAGCGCTTGCACCAGAGCCTTCGCCACCTCGCGCCGGTCGGCCTCGTCGTC
>CAYZQM010000051.1:0-18194 GCA_964480175.1 uncultured Sandaracinaceae bacterium | reverse complement strand
GCCGCGAGCACATCGGCGATCAACGCCTCGATGCTCGACCGGTCACCGCCCTGCGCCGCGTGGACGTACATCGCGACGCGACCGACCGACCGCAGAAGGTCCGCGACCGGCAAGGGTTCCACAGTCAGCGCCCCGTTGCGGTCGCAGGTGTCCGCGAGATCCTCCGCCAGCTCGACGGCGCCGAGCCACTCACCGCGATCGAGCTTCGTCGCCAGCTCGTCCACGCGCCCCGCGTCCGAGCGACTCACGAGCGCACCGCCTGAGCGGGCGGGAAGCCGTCCGACGACGGCCCGACGCCCACGTCGGTCGGGCGGCAGTCGTCGCAGTGCGCGGCGCCGCCGTTCGCGACGCAGCCCTTGGGGTCGCCGCACCAGGGGGGCGGCGCCTCCGGCTCAATCTCCTCGTCGCGGGCGTCGTGCGCGACCGCTCGCGCGATGGCGTTCGCCACCGCTGCCCATCGCTCGGCGCGCGCCTTCTCGCCGCGCTCCGCCGCCTCGTGCGCGTTGTGGGCCGCCGTCGCGAACGGCCCCGACCACCCGCGCCGATCCATCGCCGCCGGCAGCCAACCGGGGACACGCATCGACAGACAGAGCCGCAGCAAGCCCGGCTCGCCCGAGCGAGCGAACCGGGTGATCAGCGACACGCCCACCTCGCCGCGGGCGCTCACCGCGCACCGCCGATCAAGGTCCCGACGAGAACGCCGAGGCCCCACACGAGAGCGAGCACGATAGGCGCCCAATCCTGCCGGCTCACCACGCACCCCCGATCCAGCACGCGACCGCGAAGCCGAGGCCGAGGAACGTCGCAACGCCGACCGCCCACGCCAGTTCGCGGCCGTCGCCCTCGTCGTCGCCGCCGAGATCGACCACGCCGCCGGGAACGACGATGCCGCGCCGCACCGCATCGAGGCGCGCCGCGTCCTCGGCCGCCTCGATCCTCGCTCGCTCGCGTTCGCGCTCGGCCTCGCGCTCAAGCTCACGCGACCGCGCCAGCGCTCGGCCGATCTCCGCGCCGATGTCGGCCGTCGAGCGCGGCGCCGCTTCGATGTAGTACGTCGTCGCGCGCCGCTTCCGCTCGCGCATGACCTTGGCTCCGAGCCGGCTCACAGCGCACCGCCCGCGTGCTGGAGCGCCGAGGCGATCGCCGCGTCAGGCGAGTCGAGGTCGGGGTCGCTGATGAACGTCGCCGCGCCGATGGCCAGCGCGCACGACCACGCGAGCGAGCCGTCGAGGCGATAGAACGCCGAGAGCGAGACCCGGCCGGACGTGGCGGAGGCCGACCGCTCACCCGCGGTGGAGTCGAACCACTCGCGCGTTAGGTGTCCTACACGTTCCCACACCAGCGCACCGGGACGGGGGGAGGGGCTCGACGCGTCCGGCGAGGTCGCGCTCAAACGCTCCCCGCCCACTGCGCGCCCACGGCCGGTTCCCAAGGGATGATTGGTTGTCAAGAATCGCGCTTGTTTCCAGGCGCGTTCTGATCAATGCCCTCGTCGGGAAGGATTCCCTTCGTCGGGGGGAGGGTCTGCTTCAGACCCTCCGACTCAGAAGTCGCCGAAGAGCTCGGCCATCTTCACGTCGAGCGCGACCGCGATCTTGTAGAGCGATCCGATCGAGGCCGACGACTCGGCGCGCTCGATCTGCGAGAGCAGCGAGACGGAGAGCGACGTGCGACGCGAGAGCTGCTTGAGCGTGAGGGCGCGGTCCTTGCGCAGGCCCCGGATCGTCTCCCCGATGTACTTGTGCAGGTTCTCTTCGGGCGAGCGGAGCAGGCCCTTCTTGCGCAGCACGCGCTCGATCGTCTCGCGGAGCTCCGCGGGCTCGAACGGCTTGCGGAGGTAGTCGATCGCGTCGAGCTTCATCGCGGCGACCGCGGTGTCGAGCGAGGGGTAGCCGGTGAAGACGACCACCGCGAGATCGGTGTCGATGCGGCGCACCCGCTTGAGGACCTCGATGCCGTCCATCCCGGGCATCATCAGATCCAAGATCACCAAGTGGAACCCACCGTCCTTCACCTGCGCCTCGACCTTGGTGGGATCGAGCTCGCGGCTGATCACGAATCCGTCGTTGCCGAGCAGGGTCTCGACGTACTGCCCGATGGCCGGGTCGTCATCGACCACGAGGATGCGGATGGAAGGAGCGGTCTTGGCCATGTCGATCTTGTCTCCACGCAGGTTCCCCAGCCGACGCATGGCGCATGACTAGGCGGACAGACCGGGCAGGCTGCTAGAGACAACCTGCCCGGCCCGGCCTTTTGTGTCGGGGCGAAAGGATTTGAACCTTCGACTCCACGGTCCCGAACCGTGTGCGCTACCAGGCTGCGCTACGCCCCGGGTGGGTGACGTCGTTTAGCTCCGAGCCCGGTGGATGTCAATCGTGTTGGAATCGTCCCCGCACGGGGCGGATCTACAGACGCTCGATTCCGATGTGAGCGTCGCGGTTGTCGGGGTCGATCGCGAGCGCGGCGTCGTACTCGCGACGCGCACCCGCCGCGGCCGAGCGAGGCGTGGAACGTCGCCGAGCGCGGCGAGAGCGTGACGGCCTGGCGGTACGCCTCGACCGCGCCGCGCGCGTTGCGCTGCGCCAGCCGCGACGCGCCGAGGCCGGCCCAGGTGCCCGCATGACGCGGGTTCAAGCGGGTGGCCGCGAGGTACTCGCGCTCCGCTTCGGGGAAGCGACGAGCACGGAACGCCGCGAGCGCGCGCGCGCGCGCCGCCTCGAACTCCGCGACCGGTGAGGGCGAGGGCGTGATCGCCGCCCCCCCGCCGCCGATCCGGCTCGCGAGCCGACCGGTTCCGCCCGAGCTGCTCGAGCTGCTGCTGCTCGAGCTCGAGGTCGAGCTCGAGCGACCACTGGAGCTACTGCTGCTCGAGCGCTCGCTGCTCGAGTCGCTGCTGCCTCGACGCGATCCGCTCGAGCTGCTCGAGCGCTCGGCCGGCGCAGGGGCGGGCTCGTGAGCGGCCGCAGGCTCGGGAGCGGGTGCTGGCTCGGGCGCCGCGGCGGGCTCCGGAGCCGCGACGGGCTCGGGCGCAACTGCCGGCTCGGGCGCCGCGGCGGGCTCGGGTGCGACGACGGGCGCAGGGACCACCGCGGGGGGCGCGGGGACCGCGGTGGGCACCGGCGGGGGCACGTACACGGGCGCGGGCGCGACGACGACGGGCGCCGCGGGCACGGGCGCGACGGTCGCCACAGCGCTCGAGGAGCTCTGGGTGAAGAACCAGCCCACGATGCCGCCGGAGATCGACGCGACCAGACAGAACCCGATGACCCCGAGCGCGATCCACAGCGCCATCGGCGCGCGGCGAACGGGCACCACGTCTTCAGCGGGCGCGACGGCGGCGACCGGCGTTTGAGCGGGCGCGCTCGCGACGGGTGCTCCGCCGAACGCCGCCGAAGGAGCCGTCGCGGGCGCGGCGCTGCTCGCAGGCGCACCGACCCCGGGCGCAGTCGTGGCTCCGAACGGCGAGGGCGCCGGGCTCCCGAAGGGGAGCGTGGTGCCGACGCCGGGCGCGGACGCCTGCGGTGGGATCGGCGCCTCCATCGTCGGACCGATTGGGTTCACGGCATCGACGTCGCGCGCGATCGTCTCCGCGAGATCGTCGTAGTCGAGATCGCTCGCTGCAGCGGGCGCAGCTGCCGCTGCGATCGGAGCGGTGGGCGAGGACGCCGGTGCGACGGGCGACGCTGGCGCCGGGGACGCCGCGGATGCAGGCGCAGGAGACGCGGCGGGCGCGGGCGACGTCGCGGGCACGGCGGCGGGGGGCGGCACCAGCGGCATCCCCATCAGCGTCGCGTTCACGGGCGCGGGAGGAGGTGGTCGCTGCGAGCGCGACGCGGCGGGCGGAGGTGGCGGCGCGGTGGGCGGCTTGTGGGGCTTCGCGGCCGTCGGCGGAGGGGGCGGCATCGACGACGGCTTCGGCGAGAGATCGCTCCCGAAGAGCGGCATCGTCGCATCCGCGCGCGGTCGATCGGGGTGCAGCGGGGCGGGCGGCGGCTGCTTGCTCGGCCGCACGATCGCCTCCGCGCGCGCCAGATCCAGCGGGCTGAGCGGCATCGTCGCGTCCGCGCGCGGCGGCGGCGGCGGCTTGGCGCTCGCGCGGAGCACCGACTCGGCGCGCGCGATGTCGAGCGACGAGAGCTCCTCGGTCTGATCGGCGCGCGGCTTGGCGACCGGCGAGGGGATCCCGAGCAGCGTCTTCTTCGCCGCCGCGCCCGCCGCGGGCGCCGCGGGCAGGCCGCTCGGCAAGAACGGCTCGAGCGCGCGTCGCACTTGCTGCGCGGAGAACGGGCGCTCGCGCGGCTCCTTGGACAGAAGCTGGCCGAGGAGCTGCGCGATGTTGCTGGGCACGACGCCCGCGGGCACCGGCGGCGCGGGCTGCGATCGCTGCGCCTCGAGCACCTCTTCCGCGCTACCGGAGTAGATCGGCGAGCCGGTGACCATGTGAAAGAGCACCGCGCCGAGCGAGTAGAGATCGCTCCGGAAGCTCACGAGCTTGCCCTGCGCGTGCTCCGGCGAGACGTACTCGGGCTTGCCGCTGACCTCGAAGAGACCGGTGGTGGGGATGCGCCCCGCGATGCCCGAGTCGATGAGGACCGCCTGCGCGGTGCCTTCGCGCACGATCACGTGCGAGGGCGAGAGATCGCGCTGCAAGAGGCCCGCGCGGTGCAGCTCGTCGAGGCCGCTCGCGATCTGCGCCGCGATGCCCAGCGCCTCGGGCGCGGCGATCGGTCCGCGCTTCAGGCGCTCGGCGACCGACTCGCCCTCGATGCGCTCGCGGAAGAGCCACGGCAGATCCTCTGCGCTGCCCGCGGCGTGGATGCTGACGAGGCTCGGGTGGTGCAGCGTGGTCAGCTTCTCGAGCTCGCGGACCTGGCGCCCGCGCTCGGATGGCGTCAGCTGCGCCGCGGACTGCACGATCTTGAGCAGTCCCTCGTTGCCGGTGGTCTTGTCGGTCGCGCGGTAGAGCGTGCCCGTCGATCCGCTCGCGAAGGTCCCCTGGACCTCGAAGCGCGCGGTCACTGCGGGCGGGATGCGAGCAGCCATAGCGCGGCAAGGGTATCGCTTTTCGTCCTGCGCGCCTGTTTTCGATCGAAGCGGTCAGAGGGACGCCAGCGCGCGGAGCATCGCGATCACCGACCGCAGCTCGTCCGCGCCCTCGGACGCCCGCTCGGCCAGCTCCGTGAGCGACGCCTTGCCGGTGTGGCCGAACATGCCGGTCAGGTGAAGGCGCACGTCGCTTCCCTTGCTCCTCAGGCCCTCGGCCAGCGTCACGCTCTCCTCGAACGGGATCACGTCGTCGTCGCGCCCGTGAACGATCGTCACCGGCATCGGCAGGCGCCCGAGGTGCGGCGCGGGATCCATCCAGTCGAAGGCCTCGCCCGCGCGCGCCAGCGCGTCCTTCACCATCCGATCGACGCCCGGCTCGATCCGGGTGGCGACGGAGAAGACGTGACGGACCGGTCCGTCGAGCGTCTCGGCGATCGCGCGCGCGGGTCCCTCGAAGCCGCGCTCGGTCTTCATCTCCGCCTTGCCCCACGTCGCCATGCAGTAGGTGCGAAAGGCCTGGCGGACGGCGTCGGTCTGCGCCGCGTCCAAGCGGGGCTCGACGAAGCGCAACAGGTTCTGCACCACGACCGGCGAGTTCAGCGGGTCGTGCTTGCGTCGGCCTTCACCACCGAACACCTGGTCACCCGCGAGCGCGAAGCGCAGCGTGCGCTGAAAGCCGGAGAAGCCCCCGAAGATCACGGCCGACGACAGCTCGCTGCCGCGCAGCCCCGCGAGGCGCAGCGCCGGCATCGAGCCGAACGAGATCGAGAACACGCTCGGCTTGCGTGGCGGTCGATCCGGCTGGGCGAGCAGCACATCCAGCGCCGCGGAGAGCTCCGCGATGGCGGCGGGCGTGACGTCCATCTGCTGGTACGTCGGCAAGAACGGCGCGAGCACCAGCGCGCCCGAGCGCGCGAGCACCCGCGAGAAGCGATCGAAGCGGGGGTCTTCGGGCCCGGCGAAGTGAAGGCCCGGCGAGATCAGCACCGCGCCCAAGAGCGGCCCCTGGGTGCGCCGATAGAGGTACGCGGGAAACGGCGTGTCGTGGGCGATGGTGATCGCTTCGCGCTCGATCCCCGGCGGGGTCGACGTCGCGGGCCCGAGCCAGCGCGCCAAGCTGACGTGGCGCCGCAGACGATGGCGAGCCGACGCGTTCAACGGAGCACCCGAGCGATCATCGGCGGATGATAGCTGCGCCGGGCGCCCACCGTGCGAGCATCCCTCGGTGGACATCGCGTATCAGTGGGCCCCCTTCGATGCGCTGAGCGGGCGCGACGTGCACGACGTGCTCGCGCTGCGCTCGGAGATCTTCGTCGTCGAGCAGACCTGCATCTACCAAGACGTCGACGGCAACGATCCGCTCGGTCGACATCTGCTCGCGCGGCGGGGCGATCGCTTGGTCGCGTATCTGAGGGTGCTGCCGGCGGGGACGCGCTTTGCGCGCGCGTCGATCGGCCGGGTGGTGGTGCACCGGAGCGAGCGCGGCACGGGCCTCGGTCGCGCGCTGATGCGAGAAGCGTTGCTCAGGATCGAGGCGGAAGGGCCGGTGCCGCTGAAGCTCTCGGCGCAGGCGCATCTGCAGGCGTTCTACGAGTCGGTGGGCTTCACCGCGACCGACGAGCGCTACGACGAGGACGGGATCCCCCACGTCGCGATGATCCGCGGCTGACGGTCGTCGTCAGCGAACGGGCGTGAAGTCGCGGCTCGCCAGAAAGCCCGGGCGCGGCTGGCTCGCGCCGAACGGCGCGGTGAGCGCGTTCTCGACCGCGTTGTAGCAAACGAAGAGGTTCTTGCGCGGCAGCGGCGAGAGGTTCGCGGTCGAGGCGTGCATCGTGTTGCACTCGAAGAACACCACGGTGCCGGGGCCGCCCAGCGCGAGCTCGATGCGGCCGGCGTCGGCGAAGAGCGCGCGCAGCGCGTCGTTGCTCGGTGTGCCGATCGACTGCTCGACGAGCGAGGCCCGGTAGTGATCCTTCGGCGTCGTGCTGGGGCTGGTCACGAAGTGGCGGTGCGAGCCGGGCAACAGCATGAGGGGCCCGTTCCACGCGTGGTTCTCGGTCAGGAGCACCGACGCGCTCAGCGCGCGCATGCGCGGCATCCCGTCCTCGGCGTGCCAGGTCTCGAAGTCCGAGTGCCAGGAGAACCCCGCGCCGCCGAACGCGGGCTTGAGGTTCAAGCGCGACTGATGGACGTAGACGTCGCCGCCCAAGATCTGCCGCGCCGCGCCGACCAAGAGGGGGTGACGCATCACCTCCCCGAGGGCGTCCTTGCGCTGGTGCAGCGCGAAGAGCGAGCGCTGCTCGTCACTGCCCTGCTCGCGGATCACTCCGTCGTCGGCGCCGCCGAGCGACTCGCTCCGCCACGCCTCGAGCGCATCGGTGAGCGCCTCGACCTCGCGCAGGCTCAAGAGGTTCTCGGCGACGAAGAAGCCGTCGCGGGAGAAGCGAGCGAGCGCGTCGGCGTCGAGCGGGCCTTCGGTGCTCGGGCCGTGCAGCACCGGATCGCGGCGCGGCAGCATTCGCACCGATCCGCCGTTGCGGGTCGGATAGAGATCGGCGTCGCTCGCTGGAGCGACCTCGCGCTGAGCGGTGGACGGCTGGATCGTTCGCATCTGGGTCACGGTGACTCCCCTGAAGTGGAAAGGGTGGACGAAGGAGCGTGCGGCTCGCGCGCACGCAAGAGGTGCCCCAGGCCGTAGACCAGGACGGCCCCGGCCATGCCGGGGAGGATCTCGTACATCGCATCGGCAAAGCCGAGCGCGCGCCAGGTGAACATCGTGACCAAGCCCGCGACCATCATCGCGACGCCGACCGGCCCCGAGAGCGGCCATCCCAGCGCGCGCACCACGGCGACGGGCCCGAGGGTGACGGCGAGACCCGCCCACGCGTAGAGCACGAGCACGAGCACGCCGCTGTCGGCGAAGAGCGCGATCGCCAGCGCGATGAGCGTCACGCCGAGCGTCGCGAGCTTGTTCGCCCCGTAGTTCGCCGAGAGCCGCGGGAAGAGGTCCTGGGTGATCGCGGCAGAGCACGAGAGCACCTGCGAGTCGGCCGTGCTCATCGTCGCCGCGAAGACGCCTGCGAGCATCAGCCCCACCAGCACGCTGGGCAACAGCTCTTGCGCCAGCGTCGGCATCGCGAGCTCGGGATCGGACAGATCGGGCAAGAGCACCCGGCACGCCATGCCGAGCACGATCGTCATCGCGAAGAACGGGGTGAACCACGCGAAGTAGATCAGGCCCGCGCGCGGCACGTCCTCGGGCTTGGAGAGCGCCATCGTGCGCGCGAGGATCGTGGGCTGACCGAGCACGCCGATGCCGCCGCCGAGCCACCCGAGCGCCCATGGCAGAAAGCCCCAGCGCGCGTCGCTCGCGAAGGGATCGGTGAGCGCGGGATCTTCGGCCGCGAGCGTGTCCATCAGCGCGCCCCAGCCGCCGATGTGCACCAGCGCCCAGATCAAGAGCGCGAGCATCGCGCCGATCATCACGAACGACTGCGCGGCGTCGGTCCAGATCGAGGCGCGGATCCCGCCCGCGTACGAGTAGCCCAGCACGATCACCGCGCCGATCACCACGCCCACCCAGCTGTCCCAGCCCAAGATCGCGGTCAGCGCCTTGCTGCCGGCCTGGAGCTGCGCGGCGGCGTAGGTGCCCAGGAACGCCAAGACCAAGATCGCGCTCACGACGATGATCGCGCGCTGGCGCTCGGGGCCGCCGAGGAACGTCGGCACCGATCGCGCGCCTTCGGCCTCGGAGCGCTCGCGGATCGGTCGGTGGACCTTCCACCAGATGAGCGCGTCGCCCACGATCCAGCCGACCGCGAGCCAGAGGCTCGGCAGACCGATCGCGTAGCTGAGGCCGATCTGGCCGATGAACATGTAGCCGCTGTTGTTGGTCGCGACCGCCGAGAGGGCGGCGAGCCACGGAGGCACGCCGCGGCCCGCGAGGAGGTAGTCCTCGCTGGACGCTTGGCGCTGCCTGGTGGAGGCCGCGCCGATCGCCGCAAAGAGCAGCATGCAAGCTGCGAACGTGGCGATCACCGTGGTCATCGGATCCCTTCTCTCGGGTCAGGCCCGCTCGCCGCCCGAGCTCGGCAGAGGGTACGCGCCCGTCGCGTCGTGCGTCTCTCGGCCGGTCACCGGCGGGTTGAACACGCAGAGCAGCACCAGCTCCTCTTCGGCGCGCAGCACGTGCTTGTCGTGCTTGTCGAGCGCGTAGACGGTACCCGGCGCGATCGACCACTTCTTGCCCGGTTCGTCGAGGCTCTCGATCTCGCCCTTGCCCGACACACAGAAGACCGCCTCGAGGTGGTTTCGGTAGTGCATCGTGGTCTCGGTGCCCGCGAAGATGCGCGTCTCGTGGAACGAGAAGCCCATGCCGTCGCCCGCGAGCAAGAGGCGCTTGCTGCGCCAGGTCGCCGCAGAGACGTCGCGATCGGTGCCGGTGATCTCGGTGAGGGTCCGGACGATCACGACATCGCCTCGAGCTGCTTGGCGCGCGCGCTCTGGCTGCCCTTCTTGCGCTCGGCCACCTCGGCGAACGCGCGCTCGATGATGTCGAGGCCTTCGTCCAAGAGCGCGTCGTCGATGGTCAGCGGCGGAAGGAGCTTGAGGACCTCGCCCTTGGGGCCGGCCGTCTCGATCAACAGCCCGCCGGCGAACGCGAGCTTGCTGATCTGCTCGGGCAGCTCCGCGTCCTCGGCGTGCAGGCCCTGGATCATCCCGAGGCCCCGGTGGCTGAGCTTCAGCTCGGGGTGACGCGCTGCGATCTTCTTCAAGCGCGCCTCGATGCGCGCGGCCTTCTGCGCCACGTCCTTGCTGAGCTGATCATCGCGCCAGTAGTGCTCGAGCGCGGCGGTCGCCGTGACGAACGCGAGGTTGTGGCCGCGGAACGTGCCGTTGTGCTCGCCCGGCAAGAACACGTCGTGCTCGGGCTTCACGAGCACCACCGAGAGCGGCGTGCCGTAGCCGCTCAAGGACTTGCTCAGGGTCACCAGATCGGGCTTCACGTTGCTGCGCTCGAACGAGAAGAACGGACCGGTGCGGCCGCAGCCCACCTGGATCTCGTCGAGGATCAAGAGCACCCCGCGCTTCTTGCAAGCCGCGCCGAGGCGATCGAGCCACTCGGGCGTGCACACGTTCACGCCGCCCTCGGCCTGCACCGACTCGACGATCACCGCGGCCGGCAGATCGACGCCGCTGCTCGCGTCATCCAGCGTCTGCTCGAAGTAGGCGATGGTGTCCATGCCCTCGACGTAGCCGTCGAAGGGCGAGGTGCTCGAGTGCTCGAGCGGGACGCCGGCGCCCGCGCGCTTGCCTGCGTTGCCCGTCACCGCGAGCGCGCCGAGCGTCATCCCGTGAAAGCCATTGGTGAACGAGACGACGTTCGTGCGGCCCGTGCGCTTGCGCGCGATCTTGAGCGCCGCCTCCACCGCGTTGGTGCCCGTGGGCCCGGGGAACATGACCTTGTAGTCGAGGCCGCGCGGACTGAGGACGCACTCCTCGAAGGTCTGGAGGAAGCGGCCCTTGGCCTCGGTGTGCATGTCGAGGCTGTGGGTGACGCCGTCTTCACCGAGGTAGGCGATCAGCGCGACCTTGAGGTTCGGCTCGTTGTGGCCGTAGTTGAGCGCGCCCGCGCCAGCGAAGAAGTCGATGTAGCGGTTGCCCTCGGTGTCCCACTGCAGCGCCCCTCGGCTCCGGGTGAACACGGTGGGGAACGAGCGGCAGTAGCTGCGGACTTCGCTCTCACGGCGCTGAAAGATCTTCTTGGTGATGGTCATGCGTGGCTCCTTGGCCCCGTGGGCCGGTCGGACGTGGAAGGGGAGAGGGCGAGCGGGCCGATGCGGAGCAGGGGCTCCGGCTCGTGTCCCTCGGGCAGGTGCGGCGCGCCGTAGCCGGGGTGCTCCTCGAGCGGCGCGCTCTCGCTGCGGGCGAACGAGGTGAAGAGCGCGCGCGAGGCGGCGTTGCTCGGCGCGACCGTGGCCTCGAGGTAGCGCGCGCCGGCTGCACCGGCCGATCGCGCGAACGCGGCGAGCAGCTTCTTGCCGAGGCCTGTGCCGCGCGCGTCGGGGTGCACGCCCACCTGCCAGACGAACACCGCGTCGGGCCGGCTCGGCGGCCGGTACCCGAGCACCGCGCCGAGCAAGCGCCCGTCCCGCTCGGCGACCACCGACGTGGAGCCGAAGTGATCGCAGAGCAAGAGGTACGCGTAGCCGGTGTTCAGCTCGAGGGTGCCGACGGCGGCGACGAGCGCGTGCACCGCAGGCCCGTCGGTGGCCCGCGCGCCGCGGATCACGATGTCTCCCTTTGGGCTCATCCTGCGCACGTCATCGGTGCGGTGCCTCGAGCCGCGCGCGCGACCTCGCCGGTCGTGGCCGCTTCGATCGCGCTCACGTGCAGCGCGGCGACCGCGCGATCGACCTCGCTCGACGGGATGAGCGCGATGGCGGCGTGACGCGCGGTGAGCACCGCCTCGACCGGCACCTTCAGGCGCTCGAGCTCGCGGGTGAGCAGCGCCTTGGTGGCGTTCTTGCCGGCCTCGTGGTGGCCCACGAGCGCCACCGAGCCCGCGCCGCGCTCGACCTCGATCGACTCCTCGAACTCGCCGCGCAGGCGCTCGGCGAGCGTGTCGAGGCAGGGGATCTCCGCGCCGCACGCCCAGAGATCGACGTGCGAGGCGGCGGTGCGCGTGGCGATGACGGGGATCTCGTGGCCCAGCACCCCGTGCAGCTGCATCGCCATGTCGTTGCCGCGCACCCGCACCCGCAGCAGCTTCTTGCGTCCGGTCACCCCGACGATGCCGGCGCGCTGCGCGCCTTCGGTCGGACCGATCACGGTGTGGGCGTCGCCGCCGAACGTCGAGCGCGCGCGCACCACCAGATTACCGCTGCGCGCGTGGCCCACGGCGCGCTCGTGCAAGACCTTGGCGCCCTGTCGGGACAGCTCCTCCATCGCGTCGTAGTCGATGCGATCGAGGCGGCGCGCGCCGCGGCAGATACGAGGGTCGGCGGTGTAGACGCCGTCGACGTCGGAGAAGATGTCGCAGCGCTGTGCGCCGAGCGCGGCCGCGAGCGCGACCGCGGACGTGTCCGAGCCGCCGCGGCCCAGGGTGGTCAGCACGCCGTCTTCGCGCGCGCCCTGAAAGCCCGCTGCGATCACGACCTTGCCCGCGTCCATCGCGGCGTGGATCGCGGCGGGGTCGATGCGCACGATGCGCGCGCTGTTGTGCGGACCGTCGGTCACGATCCCGCACTCGGGGCCGCTCATCGAGACCGCGGGGACCCCGCGCGCCTCGAGCGCCATCGCCATCAGCGCGCGGCTGATGCGCTCACCGGTCGAGAGCAGCACGTCGAGCTCGCGCGGCGTCGGCGTGCCCGTCACTTCGGACGCGAGGCGCACGAGCGAGTCGGTGGTCTTGCCCATCGCGGACACGACGACGCAGAGGCGCGCGCCGCTGCGATGCACGGCGGCGATCGCGTCGGCGACCTTGCCGACGAGCTCAGGCGTGGCGAGCGAGCTGCCGCCGTACTTGTGGACGTAGAGGGGCGAGGTGCCCGAGACGGAGACGAGGGTGGGACGGGATGCCGTACTTGGCGCAGAGAAGGGCAACGGTGAACTCCAGGCGTCGCGAGGAACGAATGCGGCGCATCGCCCGGACCCGATGGGTCCGTGCAGAGGCGATCACCGCAGAGAGGCCTTCCGCGCGGGCGTCGCTCGACGGGTGCCGAACGACGCGCTCGACCGCGCGGCGAGGCCTTCTATCCGCCCGCCATCGCGCGGCTGGTGCGGGCCATCGCGCCCACGCTGCCGCCCCTCAGGAACCCGAGCCGCGCAGCCATCGCGCGCCGGCGCCGAGTGCGCTTGCGCGACATCGAACGAACGCGCGGTCCGCTCGCCAGCTGCCGGTGCTGTGCTCGGGTCGTCATGAGGAGAGCTCGTCCGCGACCCAGTGCCCGGGGCCAGCAGCGAGGGCTCCGGAACTAGGCCGATATGGGGTGAATGTCAACGATGGAGTGCGGCGAGGTTTCGATCTCGTTTCCATCGATCGTGCGAATCGCCCATGAATTGCGGCTCGAAATGATGGCGTGTCGATCTCGTGATCAGGGCGCGTCGCTGTGCGATCGCGCGCACGGATCCGATGAGAGCAGATTCTGCGCGCACCTTCGCGGCGTGAGGGACGTGCGCGACGACGCCACGTGACGCCTTGCCGCGGCTCGCGCGCGATTCTATTTCACGGCCCATGTCCTCCGACGTTCGCAACGTGATCATCATCGGCTCCGGTCCTGCGGGGCTCACCGCCGCCATCTACGCGGCCCGCGCCAACCTCAAGCCGCTCTGCATCGAGGGCGCGATCGTCGGTGGGATCCCCGGCGGTCAGCTGATGATCACCACGACGGTGGAGAACTACCCGGGCTTCCCCGAGGGCATCACCGGCCCCGATCTGATGAAGCAGTGGCGGGATCAAGCGGCGCGCTTCGGTACGGAGATCATCACCGCGGACGTCGATCGGGTGGACTTTTCCAAGCGCCCCTTCGAGTGCTGGGTGGACAAGGAGTGCTACCGCGCCAACGCCGTGATCATCGCGACGGGCGCGAAGGCCAAGTGGCTGGGGCTCGACAGCGAGCACGAGCTCGAGAACCGCGGCGTCTCGGCCTGCGCGACGTGCGACGGCTACTTCTTCCGCAACCAGGACGTCTGCGTCGTGGGCGGCGGCGACACCGCGATGGAAGAGGCGCTCTACCTCGCGGGCCTCTGCAAGAGCGTGACGATCATCCACCGCCGCCGCGAGTTCCGCGCGAGCAAGATCATGCTCGAGCGCGCGCAGAAGCACCCCAAGATCCGCTTCATCCTGGACACCGTCGTGACCGAGGTGCTCGACGTCGCCGCGGGCACGGTCAACGGGCTCAAGCTGAAGAACATCGTGACCGGCACCGAGACCCATCACGAGACCCAGGGCCTCTTCGTCGCGATCGGGCATCAGCCGAACACGCAGCTCTTTTCGGGCATGCTCGACATGGACGAGCTCGAGTACCTGGTCGTCGCCGAGAAGGGCACGACCAAGACGAAGATCGAGGGTGTGTTCGCCGCGGGCGACGTCGCCGATCACGTCTACCGTCAGGCGGTGACCGCGGCGGGCACCGGCTGCATGGCCGCGATCGAAGCCGAGCGCTGGCTCTCCGCCAACGACCTCGTGGTGCATTGAGCGCCGCGTCCCACACCGCGCTGAAGGTCCCCACGTTCGCGACGTGGCCCAAGGACCGCACCGGTCTCTACGGGATCGTGGATCTCGATGCGTGTCGCGGACGCAGCCCGCTCTGGCTCGCGGAAGAGATCTTGGACGGCGGATGCGCGGCCCTTCAGCTGCGCGCCAAACACGCCACCGACCGGCGACGACTCGAGCTCGCGCGCGCCATCCGCGCGCGCTGCGTCGAGGCGAAGGTCCCCTTCGTGATCAACGACCGCGTCGATCTCGCGGTGCTCTGCAAGGCGGACGCGCTGCACCTCGGCCAGGACGATCTGAGCCTCGACGAGGCGCGCGTCATCGCGCCGGACATGCCGATCGGCATCTCGACCCACGATCTGACGCAGCTGCGCAAGGCGCTGACCCACCCGGTGGCGTACGTCGCGTTCGGTCCGGTCTTTCCGACGGCGAGCAAGGCCAACCCCGACGCCATCGTCGGCCTCGATCGCCTGCGCGAGGCAGCCCTGCTCGCCAAGGACACGCCGCTCGTGGCGATCGGCGGCATCCGCATGGAGACCGCCGCGGAGATCCGCGCGACCGGCGCGCCGATGGGCGCCGTGATCGGTGAGGTCGCTGGCGCAGCCGATCCCGCGCGGGTCGCCCGGGAGCTGCACCGTCTGCTCTCGGGGCCCGGGTGATCGTCGAGCTGGCGATCGGGACCGCCGCGGTCGCCGTCGTCGGCTCCGCGCTCGCCTGGTACCGCGCGCGCCGCGTGGCACCGCCGCCCGCTGCGCTGCCGAGCCCCGCGTTTCAATCCGACGCTGCCCTGCACACCCGGGGTCTGCGCTGCGGCGACGTGATCACCGCGCCCGGGCTCGAGGTGGCGCTGCACGCGATGATCGAGCTGCAAGAAGAAGGGCTCGTGCTGCGCGCGTTCCGCACCCTCGAGGTGAACGAGCGCTGGCTGGTGCAGCTCGATGGGCACGCCAAGCGGCTGGCGCTCGGCGTCAGCACCACCGAGGTGCCCGCGGGCGCCGTGCCCGAGGTGCTCCCGGTGGGCGGGCGCAGGGTGCGGGTCGAGCGCCGAGGACGCGCGCTCGTGCGCATCGAAGGGCCCGAGCTGCCCGCGATGAGCCGCGTCGAGTACGTGGTGATGAGCGAGCGCGCGGGGAGGGTGGTGGTGGTGATCGATCCCGAGGGCGGGCAGCGCTTGGCCCTACACCTCGACGTGATCGACATCCGCGGCGTCGATGTGCTGCGCGGCGGCGACGTGCGCTGAGCTCCACGGCGTGAACACGCTCACCGCGCACGTGAGCCGATGGGCCCCCCTCGAGGCTCCACCGACGGCGCACTCTTGCGCTATTCTCGGGACTTCTTGCGCCTCGCACTTCGCATCGTGGTGGGATCGGCCCTCTTCTGGCTCGCGGCCTGCGACGACTCGCGGCCAGCGGGGCCTCGCGTGCTGGTCGAGGTCACGCACCCCGCGCCGCTGCGTCGCCTCTCCCACGTCGAGTACCACAACAGCCTGCGCGATCTGCTCGGCGTCGATCTGAGGCCGCCCGAGCTCTCGCCCGACACGGCGCGGGACGGGTTCGAGAACGACGCGCGCGCGCTGGGCCCCTCCGAGGCGCTGCTGCGCCGCTACGAGGAGACCGCGCGCACCTGGGCGGCCGCCGTCGCGGCCGACGACGCGCGCTTGGCCTCGCTGATGGGCTGCCCGTTGCCCGCGACGCCGAGCGAGATCGAGTCGTGCGGTCGCACGTTCGTCACCACCTTCGGGGCTCGCGCGTTTCGTCGGCCGCTGAGCGACGAGGAGATCACGCGCTTTCTGTCGCTCTTCCGCGGCTGGGCGATCGAGATCGACGAGCGCGCGGCGGCCGAGCTCACCCTCGCGACGTTCCTTCAGTCGCCCGCGTTCCTCTACCGCATCGAGCCCACGCCGCCCGCGGGCGAGGGCGCGAGCCCGACCGACGGCGCGATCGAGGTCTCGTCGTACGAGATGGCGAGCCGCCTCTCGTACGCGCTGTGGCAGTCGATGCCCGACGAGGCGCTCCTCGCCGCGGCACAGAGCGATCGCCTGCGGGCCCCCGAGGCGATCGAGGCCGAGGCCCGGCGCATGCTCGGCGATCCCCGCACCCGCGGGATGCTCGTCGACTTCCACCGCCAGTGGCTCGACCTCGATCGCATCCTCGTACCCGAGCACCTCACCCGCGCGGGCGATCCCAGCTGGGACGCGGCGACGATCGAGGCCGCGCACGAGGAGTCGCTGCGCTTCATCCGCCTCGCGATGGACGCGGGCACGCTGAGCGCGCTCCTCACCAGCCGCAGGGCCCAGGTGAACGAGCGCCTGGCGGGCCTCTACGGCGTGCCCTTCGACGCAGAGGACGGCGCGTGGATCGACGTCGAGCTCCCGGAAGGCGAGCGCGCCGGCATCCTCACCCGCGTCGCGGTGCTCGCGTCGCACGCTCACCCCGGCTACGCGTCGCCGCCGCTCCGAGGCAGCTTCGTGCTCGGGCGCGTCACCTGCGCCGCGTTCGATCCTCCGCCGGCCGACGCCGATCTGACCCAGCCCGTCGCCGAAGAAGGCGAAGGACCGCGCACCAACCGCGAGCTCTTCGCCGCGCGCACGGCGTCGCCCGGGTGCCAGAGCTGCCACCGGCGCCTCGACGGCGTCGGCTTCGGGCTCGAGAGCTACGACGCGCGCGGCGTCTTCCGGAGCATGGAGGTGGGCCGCCCCATCGACGCCACCGGACGGCTCGTCGGCCTCGACGTGACCGGCGACTACACCGGCGGCGTCGAGCTCTCCGCGCTGCTGGCGCGGAGCGTCACGGTCGAGCGCTGCTACACCCGGCGCTTCATGGAGATGGTCTGGGGCAGGCCGTTGATCGGCAACGACGAGGCCGCGCTCCGCCGGGTGCACGCGCGCTTCTCGGGCGCGGGCGGGCGCATCGACGCGCTGCTCATGGCCATCGTCACCGATCCCACCTTCCGGCAGCGGACCCCGAGCTCGGAGTGACGACCGCATGAAGAGACTGCCGCCGCCCATCGTGCTCGATCGCCGCCGCTTCCTCTCGGCGCTCGGTCTCGGCGCGTTCGGCGCGGCGCTCGGGGCGCCGGCGACCGATCTGGTCTCGAGCAGCGCGCGCGCCGACGAGAGCACCGCGCCGCGTCGCACCGTGTTGATGTGCACCGGCCACGGGCACGTGTGGAACGGCTGGCACGTGGACCTGCCGGGCCTGCCCACCGATCGCACGGTGGAGCGCGAGCTCGTGGGGATGGCGAGCGACGAGCTCTCGGATGGCCTCCGCCCGTTCGCTGCGATGCGTGATCGGGTGCTGGCGGTCGAGGGGCTCTGTCACACCACGGTGCTCGGCGCGTTCGCGTCCTTTCGCGACGGACAGGATCTCAACAACCACAACCTGGCGATGGCGCACCTGCTCTGCGCGCAGCCCGCGCTGCAGCGCGCGCCCGGTGTCCCGTGCCTCGGCGGCGGGCGATCGATCGATCAGGTGCTCGGGGATCGCAGCGCGGGACCGGGAAGGCTCTCGGCGCCCGTGTGGGGGGCGAACCACTACTTGCCGTACTCGTTCCTCGAGGCGGGGCGCGAGGCGCCGCGGGTCGAAGATCCGGAGCGCATCTACGCCGATCTGCTGGGCATCTACCGGCCGCCGGTGACGGGGATCCCCACCCGCGACGCGGCCGCGCGCGAGTACGAGTTCGTGCTGCCGCGCCTGGGGCGCGACGCGCGCCAGAAGCTGGAAGACCACCGCGATCTGCTCGCCGATCTCGAGCGCAGCCTGGCGAGCACCAGCGCGGTCGCGTGCGATCCCGCGCTCGTCATCGATCCCGACGCGGCGAACCGGGTGCGGGTCGCGCAGTACTTCGACCTCGCCGCGCTCGTGCTCTCGTGCGACCTGACCCGGGTGATCACCATTGTGCTCGCGATCCTGCGCACCGTGGAGTTCGGGTA
>CAYZQM010000050.1:0-31225 GCA_964480175.1 uncultured Sandaracinaceae bacterium | reverse complement strand
CTCGTCCATCGCCCGGCAGTTGCGTCGCTCGCGCGTGCCCATCCGCCGATGGCTGCCGGTCACCTCTTCCGCGAGCACCTCGCCCGCGAGCAGGGTCTCCTCGCAGTCGTCTTCGATGTTCGCGCGGCCGACCTCTTCCGCCATGCGCCGCACGGCGGGCTCGAAGACCGGCCAGAGCTCGCCGCCTTCGTCGGTCAGGCGCACCGGCCCGAGCCCCTCGAGCATCTCGCGCCGACGGCGCTCGCGGCGCGCGCGCATCGCGTCCGCCAACGCGCCGCCTCCACCGCCCCCACCGGGTCGCAGCCCGGAGTTACCGCTCAGAGGCGGCGTGGGCGTCGCAGACGCGCCGCCTCCCCAGTAGGTCCCCGAGCCGTGATCGCTGTTCGCGTGGGCGACCGGACGCGGGCCCTCTTCTTCGCCGCCACCACACGCCAAGATCAGGGGCGCGCCCATCAGAGCGACGCCGAGCACGACGATGCCGGCACCACGCGCGCGATGAGGGCGCACCTGCGTCACTCGCTGAGCGCCACCATCGCGGTGCCGCGCCCGTGCACGTCGGTGTCCATCGAGATGTAGACCTGACGTCCGTCGCGCATCGCGACCACCAGCTGCGAGGGCGCGCCCTCCTCGTTGACCGCGTCTTCCACCGACCAACCCGCGTCGATCAGCGAGGTGCGGTAGAAGTGCTCGAGCTCCCACTCGGTCATGCTCGAGCCCTCGTACATCACGAAGCGATCGTCGCGGCCGACCTCGAACGCGGAGATCGAGCGACGCGCATCCGGCGCGCGGGGGATGCCCGGGAGCTCTGCGCCCGGAGCGTCCGAGTTGCCCGGCAAGACGTTGCGGATGTGGAACTCGCCCTCGGTCCACAGCGCGACGTACTGGGTACGACCGCCGTCGGCGTCCTGGGCGAAGAGGTAGCGGATGTTGCCGAGGCGGCTCAGGTCGCCGGTCTCGTTGAACTCGCGGGCCGCGTCGAGGATCTGGCTCGCGGTGCGGCGCTCGGTGCCGAGGTCCAAGCAGCCCACGGTGCCGCGACGCTCGCCCGCGGGGCCCTCGCCGAGGCGGCGGATCGAAGGGCGGAAGCGCTCCATCACGCTCCGGTGACGGGCCTCGGGGTTCTCTCGGTAGAAGTCCTCGATCTGGCTGCGGAACTCTGCGTCCTGACGCAGGCAGACCTCTTCGAACGCGTAGAGGACGTCGGTCAGGTCTTCTTCGCTCGAGCCGCTGATCAGGTGGACCAGCTCGCCGTTGATCGAGAGCGCGCGCGGTCCGCTCGAGTGGACGGGATCCGCGAAGTCCATCAGCGACTCGCCCATGCCGAGCAGATCGTCACCGAACTGCGCCTCGGTGCGGGTGAACGCGAGCCAGCTGCCGAGGCTCAACAGGACCACGATGAACGTGCCCAGGCGAGCGACCCGAGCGAGGCGGGTGCCGTGCCACAAGGTCCACGTCGAAGGGCGATGGCCCTTCCGCGCCATGGGACCGCGCGCCATGGGACCGCTGCGGGGGCGCTCGACCTTCGGCGCTTCGTCGTTCTCTCGTTCGGTCGGGCTCATGTGCTCCTCCGTCATCTCAGAACCCGAAGATGCTGCCGACCAGGCCAACGATCATGTCGAACACCCCTTGAGGCTGCTCGTTACACAAGATCGTGAGGTTGGCCGAGAGCGGCAGGTTGCCGCCGCCGAGCACGCCGGGGGCGCGCGTGGTGAAGTCGTTGCGGCTGCCCACCATGGTCTGGAAAGTCAGGCCGGGGATGTAGCTCAGGATGTTGTCGATGCCGGCGAGGGCACCGGATCCGCTCGCGCTCGCGCCGCCGTCCGTGGTGCCGCTCGCGTCGGGGACCAGCCCTCGCGACGAGTTGAAGCTCGTGTTGGTCGAGGGCTCGTCGGTGCACGCGGTGTACGCGTACGCCCAGGTGTCGCGCCGCATGCGCATGCGCATCTCGAGCGTGTTCTGGAAGTGGTTGGTCACGTAGACGATGCAGCCCCACACGATGGCGTACATCGGGATCATGATGACCGTCTCGGTGGTGGCCGCACCGCGTTCGTCGGCCAGCAAGGCGCGCCACCAGCTCCGCTTGGAGCGACTGAGCGCGGGACGAGAGAGGCGACTCTTGGTTTCTCGCATCGTTCTGCTCCGCATCAGTGGATGAGCACCGGGTCGAGCACGGTGGCGATCGGGTTGATGAGGAAGCCCAGCGGGCCGCCCATGCCACGCAAGGTCGTGCGACGGAGGCGGGCGCGCCAACGCGGCTCGAACATCCACTCCTGCTTCACGTCCCCGTCCTCGTCCTCCCAGTAGTACTCCGCCTGGGCCAGCGCGATGCTGTTCGCCAGGTTGGGCGGGATCGCGGAGAGGATCGAGTCGGTGCCCTCGGTGCGGCCCCAGTTGGCGACCGCGACGCCCTCGACCGTCCAGGTGAAGGGCGGATCGCCCTGCATGCCTGCGCGGACCTGGAAGGGCTCTTCACCGAGCCAGTCGTCCTCGGGCACCCGCATGAACGAGTCCGGGTCGCCGTCGCAGTACTCCTCGCCGTGCATGTACCAGCCGAGCGCGCCGCCCGTGACCAGACCGAGCGCGTAGTGGGCGTCGACGTCGGTGGCCGCAGCGGAGAGGACGGCCGCGAGCGCGGCGACCGAGAGGCCGAAGGTGGTGGGCGTGTCGATGAAGCGCGGCCCGCCCGTGAGGCCGTAGAAGGATCCATCACCACACGCGTAGTTCGTCGGGTCGTTCTCGACGGCCAGCGTGGTCATGCCCGGGACGATGTCGGCCAAGCCGATCCGCGTCGTCGGCCGGTAGATGTCGGCGCCGTACAGCACCACCAGCCCCTGCGCGGCGATCGGTGCCCCGCGTCGTATGCCGTTGGCCGCCGTGTTGATGCCGCTGATCGCGCTCTCGATGCGGTCGTTCCAGTCGTCCGAGTCACCAGAGATGTCGTTGAAGTCGATCCAGTGCTCGCCGGCGTCGATGCAGACCTCGATGCAGCAGCCCGTCCAGCAGCAGGGGATCTTCGAGATGCACTCGAGGGTCGCGTAGATCGCGGTCCACATCACGATCTCTTTGGCGATCAGGAACGCGGTCCCGATGATCGCGAGGACCAGCATGATCACGTTCATCAGCGCGATCAGGTTCATGCCCCGGGCGTTGACCACCGCCGCGCCGAAGACGGCCGTGTCCGCGGCGTCCTGCAAGCGCTCCCGGTGCACCACCATTCCGCCGATGCCCCACACGTAATAGATCATGCCGACCAGCATCGCGGCCATGAACACGCCCATGACCATGGTGGCGCCGCGCTCGTCTTCGAGCAGGCTGGGCGCGCGATTCTTCGTCGGTGCGGGCGGGGAATCATCGGGCGCCAGAAGCAGCGCTCGGATGGACTGGCTCACGGACATGAGAGACCTCCGCGGAGAGAAGAGCATGTTGCGTGCCCTCGGCTCGCCCCGTCAAGCGTCACGGATTCACGCGAGATCCGCCCCGACGCGGACGCCGAGGTGGGGCCCACAGTCACCACGAGGGCCGGGCGGGGGGAATCTCGACCCCAGGTGGTGGCCCGAGCCCCTCACCTGAGCGACACTCGGGCCCATATGGCTGGCAAGCTCCTGCCTCGCGCAGTGCTCGGGTGGATCTGTCTGATCGGCTGTCTGATCGGCTGCGGCGCCGAGCCGGTCGGCCCCGAGGCTGCGGGGATCGAGGCGGGCATCGCCTCGCGCGTCGAGGCGATCGCGCTCGACGAGGTGACCCGCCTCCCCCTGATGGGCGCGCAGGTGACCTTCATCGGTGCCGACGGTGTGCTGGGCGTGGCGTCGACCGACGCGGACGGCCGAGCGGTCGTCACCACCGACACGGCGCTCGTGGCGGTCGAGATCAGCGCTCCGGATCACGTGACCGAGCGCTGGATGGTCGCCGGCCGGCGGGTGGTCGTGCCCCTCCAAGCAGAGACTGTCCGGCAGGCCGTCGAGCGCACGCTGACGGGTGTCGTCGAGGGCGAGCAGTGGACCGTGATCGCCACGAGCCCTGCCCGGGTGCTCCACGCCAATCCGCTCGAGGTCTCGCCGCATGCGATCTGCGAAGCGCACGGCGATGGCACCTGCACCGCGCGTCTCGAGGGCGTCGCGATGGATGGAACCACCTCGCTGCTCGCGTTCCGCACGGGCGCCGAGGGCCCCGACGAGGTTCGGGTGCTGGGCACGGTCGATCAGGATCTCGCGGCGGCCGATCGCTTCGAGGTCACCCGCATCGACGTGTCGATCCCCGATCCCGGCGAGGGGAGCACGGCAGTGGTGGGGGTGCCCGGGCTGGGCGTGAGCGGGCGCGTCGCCGTCCTGCCGTGGCCGATGAGCGAGGGCTCCATGATCGTCCCGGACACCGCGACCGCGCTGGGGAGCGCGTGGGTGGTGTTCACCAGCGAAGCGCCCGACGGAAGCACCTCGGTGCTGCTCGCGCGGGGCACGATGGACGCGCCGCACTGGACCGAGTGGCTGGGCGAGGGGACCCTTTCCGGCCTGCGCTTCGACGCCGCGCCCGGCACCGATCTGGTCGCGGTCGCGTGGTACGGCGAGCAGCTCCTCCGGCACGACCTGTTCGCGAGCGATGGGCCCGTGCTGCTCGATCCTCCGTCGGGCGCCGTCCGCGCGGTGGTGCGGGCGATCGACACCCGCGACGTGGCGGTCGAGCTCGACCTGGACGCGGCCGAGCGCGAGACCGAGCGCTTCACCGACCAGCCGCTCGCGCTCTGACCCGGCGCGAGGGGGCGCCATCGCGGCGACGAGAATGTCGTCTATGATGGCCCGCGATGCGCCTCTCTCTTGCTTTCGTCTTCGCGCTCGGTGCCCTGCCCACGATCGGATGCGGCCCCGCGAACGGTCCTCGGCTCTTGCCCTTCGAGCCCCAGGAGGTCGCCGTCTCGGACGCGCTGCGCCTCGAGCTCGCGGTCGACAACCCCGAGGGCGTGCCGCTCGAGTTCCGGGTGGAGCCTCCGTCCGACCTCGTCGCGTTCGACAGCGTCGCGACGATCTCCGGCTCCCCGTCCGGCGGTGAGCTGCGCTTTCGTCCCCTCGCGGCGCACGTCGGGGTGCACGAGCTCGCGATCGTGATCGCGTCGCCGGGCGGCGGCGAGTACGACCGCGAGAACGTGCTGATCACGGTGATCGCGGCGTCCGATGCGGCGCCGGTCTTCCTCGAGCCGGGCGCGGGCGGCACCTTCGATCTCGCGCGCGATCCTTGCGTGCGCTTCGCGATCGAGATCCGAGACGACGACAGCGCGTCGGTGGACATCCGCGAGCGGAGCCCGCTGCCCGAGGGCGCGACGCTGATCTCCGGGGGGCCCAAGAGCGCGACGTTCGAGTGGTGCCCCGCGCCCGATCAGATCGCCGCGAGCGAGCGCTGGACGATCCAGCTCGAGGCCAACGACGGCGATCACGACGCCGTGCCGCACAACTACGTGATCGTCTTGCGGTCGGGCGGCGGCGGCTGCGGCACGGGCAGCGCGCCCACCATCACCCTGCGCAGCCCGCTCATGGACGAGCGGATCACCAGCAGCACGGGCTACGACGTCGAGGTCAGCATCAGCGACGATCGCGGCCTTCGCGATGCGCCGCTCCTCTACTGGACGAGCGAGACGCCCGCCGATCCGCCGGACATCACCGCCTTCGAGCAGGTCGTCTTCGAGAGCACCGGCGGCGACAACTACCGCGCGCGCGTCCCTCCGCTGGGATTGGCCGAGGCCGAGGAGCGCACGATCTTCTACCTGGTGTCCGCGACGGACAACGACGACGAGTCGGGCACCACCTGCGACCACCGCACCGACTCGCGCGTGGTCTCGTTCAGCGCCGTCGGAGGCAGCGGCGGCGGACCGAGCCTCGAGGAGTGCTCGCCCTGCACCGCCAGCGTCGAGTGCGGCGTGAACGGCGTGTGCGTCCCGGCTGACGTCGGCACCCGCTGCTTGACCGCGTGCCCGACGAACAGCTGCGCGGGCGGCCTCAGCTGCAACCTCGCGGCGTCGACGGAGGGATCGCTCGAGCGGGTCTGCGGCCGGGTGAGCGAGAACTGCGGCGGCAGCAGCGGCAGCTGCACCGAGGACGGCAACGAGCCCAACGACACGATCGCCGCGGCGAGCCGCCTCAGCGGCAACCCCGCGCTGACCGACGGTCAGATCTGCGCGATGAACCCCGACTACTTCCGGATCGACGCGACGATCAGCGACGAGGTGGTGGTCACCCTCGACGGCTTCTCGCACAGCGCGGGAGATCTCGATCTCCGCCTCCTCGGCACCGACGGAAGCATCCTCGGCTCGAGCGCCGGCACGATGGATCGCGAGTCGGTGACGTTCTGCGCGCGCGAGACCGGACCGATCTACGCGCACGTGCTCGGCTACCTCGGCGCCGAGAACCCCTACGACCTCTCCGTCACCCGCACCGCCGACGCGTGCTGCGTCAACGACGCGTTCGAGCCGGACGACAGCCGCGCGACCGCGCGCACCCCGACCCTCGACGAGTTCGAGGGCACGCTCTGCCCGATGGACTCCGATCACATCCGCATCCCGATCACGGGCGCGAGCCGGGTGCAGATCGACGTGACCTTCGACGGCGCGCGCTCGGACATCGACATCGAGCTCTTCAACCCGGCCGGCACGGTGATCGCCAGCTCGCGAGGCACCAGCGACATCGAGAGCATCGACGCGATGGTCACCACCGCGGGCAGCTACGTGCTGCGGGTCTTCGGCTACACCGAGGAGTCGAACAGCTACCTCGGGCAGGTGACCGTCACGAGCGCGTCGGGCTGCACCAGCACTGCCGCGTGCCCGCTCGGCATGGTGTGCGCGAGCGGCAGCTGCCGGAGCGACGACTGCACGTCGATGGCGATGTGCCCGCCCTCGCACCTCTGCCCCGACCCGGGTCCGAGCACCGCGGCGAGCGACTGCAGCGCGAGCTGCACCGTGAGCGCGGACTGTCGAACGGGCGAAGGCTGCAAGTGGTTCCCCGAGGGGCGGGCCTGCGCGGTGCGCGGTGCGGGCGACAACGGCGCGGCGTGCTCCAGCTTCCGCGACTGCAACGGTCAGCGCGCCTGCGTCGACTGGCCCGGCGGCTACTGCGCGCGCGCGGGCTGCACCAACAACGGCGACTGCGAGACCGGGACGTACTGCGTAGCGCGCGGCGGCGTGAACGTGTGCGCGCTCGACTGCACCACCGACACCAGCCGGTGCCGGAGCCCGAGCTACACGTGCCGGTTCGTGGTCGACGTCGGCAGCGTGAGCCGTCGGGTGTGCGTCCCGTGAGGGCGCTGCCGCTCCTCGCGCTCGCGCTGGTCGCGTGCGACCCGCCCGTGGCGCCGCCGATCACCGAGCGCCAGCCCGTCATCCTGACGGTGGACGCGCCCGCGCCGATCCTGGTGGGCACCGCGCTCCGGGTCGTGGGGATCGACCTCGATCTCTTGGGGAGCGATCCCGTGCTCGAGATCGAACATCGCGGGCGCACCTTCGTGCTCTCGACGCTGCCGCACGACGAGGAGGACGAGCTGCTCTTCGGGATGACGGGCACCGCCTTCTCGCAGCTGCTCGACGACGGCGCGCTCGAGGCGATCGTCGACGTCAGCCTGACGCTCGACGGACGCGGGCGGCGCACGGCGCCGGTGAACGAGCGCTGGGAGCTGGCGCGCGATCTGCCGCTGACGCTCGAGGAGTCGCTCGTCTCGGACGTGCACTGGAACGACGTGGTGGTGCTCGACGGGACCGGCTTCGTGAGCGGCGGCGAGGGGACGCTCGTGGCGCACGTCGTCGGCGTCTTCACCCCCGAGACCGGCGCCGCGATCGACGTCGACGTGAGCCTTCCGCTCTCGCTCGTCGATCGCACGTCGCGCAACCGCGCGGTCATCGTGCTCTCCACGGAGCTCGGCCGGAACGCGCTCGGGACGCTGCGTGGGACGCTCGCGCTCGAGTCGACCCTGCTCGGCGGAAGCCCGCGCACGACGCCGACGCAGCCGGTCGATCTGCGCTTCCTCGGCCCCGAGCTCTACGCGTTCGATCCCGACACGGCCTCGCTGGGTCAGACGGTTCGACTTCGGGGCGCGGGCTTCCTCGGCGGGCTCGATCGCCCGGACGAGACGACGCTGGTGCGCATCGAGGGGATGTTCACCCCGGCGGGCGGCAGCGCCGAGCCCTTCTCGATGGAGCTCGTTCCCGCGCTGGAGTCGGGGACAGCGTTGCGCTTGGTGATCGAGACCGGCGTCGCGGACGGTCGGCTGATCGCCGATCTCTTCGGCGCGGATCGCGGCGTGCTGGAGGGCCGCGCCACGCCGATCACGTTGTCGGGATCCGACGAGCTGAGCGGCGTCGCCGTGCCCTTCCGCTTCACCGTGGTCGCGCCGCGACAGGTGGTGCACCTGCGCTTTCTCCCGGGCTACTACGACAGCCTCGCGCGCTTCGGGCTCGCTGCCGCGGCCGATCGCATCGAGGACCAGATCATCGATCGCATCGAGCGGATCTACGAGGGGATCCAGGTCGACGTCCGCACCGAGCGACCCGACGACTTCGACACGCGCAACTACTCGGTGGTCGAGATCGGCGGGCCCGATCCCAACGGCAACGGTCTCTTCGGCTACGACAACTCGCCGGGCAAGGACGTGGGCAACCTCCGGCTCTTCGATCACATCGGAGGCCAGAACGCGCAGACCCAGATGGACGGCGCGCCTGGCTACGGCGGGGTCTTCGTCGAGTCGATGCTCTACTGGAGCAGCCACCCGGATCTGCCAGGGGAGCGGCCGCCGAGCTCACCCGAGGTGGAGCCGCTCTTCGACGAGATCTTCGATGGTGTCCGCGCGCGGCCGGCGAACCTCGCGGAGGTCATGGGATCGGGCGACCCCGAGCGCCTCGCGATGATCGATCGCGCGATCCGCGCGTTGGCCTCGATCATCGGGGAGACCACCGCGCACGAGCTCGGTCACAGCTTCGGCCTCGCGCAGCCCTACGGGATGCGGACCGTCTTCCACAACGACTTCGACGGATCGGGCTGCCTGATGGACCGAGGGAGCGAGCGCCCCTTCGACGAGCGCGCCGAAGAGCCGGGCGCTGCGCCCACGACGCTCTGCTACGACGAGCCCGAGTACATGCGCGAGATCCTCGGCGAGTGAGGCGCGCGCCGATGGGGCGCGCGAGATCGTTCGACTCCACGTGACTCGAGACGAGTCGGTGCTCAGAACTCGGAGGCGAAGGGGACGGCGCCGCCGGGGCTGGTCGTGCGCTCGCGGCGTCGGCGGGGCTCCTCGTCCGTCCGCGCGCGCACCCGGGTGCGCGGTGTGGCGGGCTCGGCAGCGGGCTCCGGCTCCGCGGGCGCCGCTTCCGTCGGCTCCGGTTCCGTAGGCTCGACCGCGTCGGGCACGGGAAGGATGTCGCTCCCGTCGACGACGCTGCCCGGCGTGGTGGGAACGGAAGTGGGCTCGGGCGCGGGAGGGGCGAGCGCTGCGGGGGACGTATCGGAGCGCGGCACCACCGGCAGCGGGCTCGCGACCATCTCGTCGCTCGTGGCGCTCATGCGCCAGAGGTACGTGCCGCCGCCGGCGACCGCGATCACGACTAGCGCGGCGACGCCGATCAACAGCGGCGTGCGGCTCGGCGCGGGCGTCACCACCGAGGTTGGCGGCAGCGACATGGGCGGCAGCGAAGTCGGCGGTGGCTCGAGCAAGAGCGGCTGAGGCAGCCCCTGCACCTGGCTCGGGGTGCCGACGGGCACGCTGGACACCGGCGATGGAGGCGGCGTCGCGCCGGGCGGCAGGAGGGCGGGGCCCATCGAGATCTGCGGATCGCTGGTCCGCGCGAAGTCGGACATCGAGCCCGAGATCGGCGCGATGTCGCTCTTCACCTCGAGGCCCGCGGCGCTGACGGTGAGCGTGAGGAGGACCTCCTCGGCGCGCTCCTCGATCACCCGCGTGCGATCGGGCGAAGGGCCGACCTGGGCGCCGACCGCGGCGGGCAGTGCTTTGCGCTCCTTCTCGAGCTCGCCACCCACCGACGCTTCGATGAGCTCGGCGATCGAGCTGGCCTCCACCATCGCCGCCGCGGGGACCGCCTCGGCGAGCGCGCGCCGCATCTCCTGGGCGGTGGCGAAGCGCTGGGCGGGATCCTTGGCGAGCGCCTTGAGGACCACCCGATCGAGCGCAGGGGTGACCTCGCTCGCCCAGCGGCTCGGAGGATCGATCTTCGGATCGCGCACCATCTCGAGCAGCGCGAGATCGTCCTGTGCGCCGAAGAGCTTTCGCATCGTCAGCATCTCCCAGAGGACGATGCCGAGCGCGTAGAGATCGGCGCGCCGATCCACCGGCTTCCCGAACGCCTGCTCGGGCGGCATGTAGCGGATCTTCCCCTTGATCATCGCGCCCTGGGTCTGGTTCAGGCTGCTCGCGGCCTTGGCCACCCCGAAGTCGATCAGCTTCACGTGCCCGTCGCGCGACAGCAGCACGTTCTGGGGGCTGACGTCGCGGTGCACCACGCCGAGCGGCTTGCCGTCGTCGCCCCGCAGCTCGTGCGCCGCGTGCAAGCCCGCGAGCGTCTGCAGCGCGATCGACACCGCGATCTCGATCTGCGGCCTGCGCTTGCGCTTGCTGAGCGACAAGAGCAGCTGCGCCAGCGCGCAGCCGTGCACGTACTCCATCACCATGAAGTGCGCGCCGTCGGACTCGCCGAGCTCCTCGACGTGCACGACGTTGGGGTTTTGGATGCGCGCCTGAAGGAGCGCCTCGTCGACGAACATCCGGACGAAGTCGGGGTCGGACGCCAGGTGCTCGTGGACCACCTTGATCGCCACGTGCCGGGTGAAGCCCGCTGCGCCGTGCTTCTTCCCCAAGAAGAGCGTCGCCATTCCGCCTGCGCGGAGCTTGGCCACGATGTCGTAGCCGCCGACGGATTCACCTACGCGGAGCACGAGGGGGCAAGCATACGGCGATCGAAGGCGAGATCGCCAGCCCAGGGCCTCCGACAAAACGCACACCGACGCACCCACCGGGCCGGCGGACGCGGTGCGCTCACGTGTTCGAGCGTGCCTTCGCTGCGCGCTTCGCGTCGTCGAGCGCCTTCTTCACCAGGTCTTTGACGGCGCGATCGTCGAGCTCGACCTCGAGGCTCGGGCGCGCGCGCGCCATGCGCTGCGCTCGGGCCCGATCGGTCTCGACTTGCTCGACGGCGCGCATGACCCGCTCGCGACGACGCTTGCGGTAGAGGCCAGGCAGCTTCGCGATCTCCGCGCCGTCGAGCGGCGGGATCGGGATGAGGTTGAAGAGGATCAAGAACAGGTTGGTGAAGACCATCACCGAGAAGAAGGCCGCCTGGTTCACGCCGCCCGTCGGCAACAGCCAGTAGAGAGGTGTGAAGATCGCGAGCAGCAGCGCCTGCACCGTCACGCCGCCGCTCGCGATCACGCTGCGTTGCCACGCGCTCGGGTAGCCGACGTACGCGCAGTGCCCACCCAATCCGTGGAGCATGATCTCCTTGACCGCCAAGCCGTAGCGACGCGCCAGGAACGCGTGCCCCATCTCGTGCAGCAGCACGACGAGCACGTAGGCCGCCCAGGCGCCGGGCAGGAAGGAGAGGCCCGAGACCCAGAGCAGGCCGAGGATCAGGCTCCAGTGGAGCTTGATCGGGACGCCGTGGTAGCGCGCGACGGTGACGTAGCCTCGGTCGAACATCCAGCTCCCCGAGGATGGCACGGAAGGGGACGACGACAGCTCGCGTATCCAAAGCCACGCGCGGATGCGTTGGTCTGCGCACGCGTTCGCCTTCCCTTTTCCCCGCCCTCGTGCCTTAAATCGCGCGCGTCGAAATCACCTGGGTGGTGAATCCTTCTTTGCCCTGGCCCGTATGAACGGGCCGCCCCCGAACTCGGAGCCTCATGACGATCTTCGCCCGCTTCCTCTCGGTCTCTGCGCTGCTCGCGCCCGTGCTCGCGCTGAGCGGGCTCGTGATGACGCCCAGCGCGTCGGCGCAGTACATCGCCGTCGGAAGCCCGCCCGCGTATGGGGGTGGGACGCTGGGGGGACGACCGGTGAACCTGAACGGCATGGCGGGTGGGCCGGTGTCGCTGCAGGCCGTGGACTCGTCGTGCCGCGGCTATGCGCAGCCGCAGCCGAGCCACGTGCTCGACAGCTCGGGTGGGATGATCCGACTGACCACGTCGGGTGCCAGCGGCGACACGACGATGTTGGTGCGCCTCCCCGATGGGCGGATCTTCTGCAACGACGATGGTGGTGAGGGCTTCAACCCGCTCATCGAGACGTCGACGTCGCCGGGCCGGATCGAGGTCTGGGTGGGCTCGTACAGCTCGGGCCGCACGGCCACGTACACCCTGATGGCCAGCGCCGCGGGCGCCGCGCCTCCGCCTGCGATGGGCGGTGGCCTGACCGTCGGGCCTGGCATGCCCGATCCGGCGATGGCGTCCGGTCGCTTCGGCGGTCCCATCCCCGCGTCGAGCCTGTCGTCGAGCTGCCGGGGGCACATCAACGGCTCGCCGAACCACGTCGTCAACGTCACGGGCTACATGCCCGTCATCCGCTTCGTGGTGAACGGTGACGCGGACACGACGCTCGTCGTGCAGTACCCCGATGGTCGCTTCAGCTGTGACGATGACGGGGGAGGCTATCCGCATCCGCTGGTCGAGGGCTCGAGCGGACCGGGCACCATTCGCGTCTGGGTCGGGGCGTACAGCTCGGGCACCACGGGCAACTACTTGCTCGGGGTGACGTCGAACCCCGGCGTGAACGCGAGCAACCTCTCGCGCTGGGGCGGCGGTGGTGGCGTCGTCGTCGCGCCTCCGCCCGTCGTGACGCCGCCCGTCGTCGTCACGCCGCCGGCGAGCGCCGCGGTGCGCGTCGATCTGGATCCGCGCATCCCCGTCACGCTGCATGGCCTCGGCGTCGCGCCCACCGTCGCGGTGTGGACGCCCCGCCGGGGGCCGAGCATCGAGGTGAGCAGCGCTCCGCGCGGTAGCGTGATCACCATCTCCGTCACGGTGAACGGCGCGCTGCAGAGCGTGGTCGACGTGCCGTCCGAGATGGTGACCGGCTCGATCGTCACCGTCCGCGAGGGGAGCGACGGGCGCCTCTTGGTGCGGGCTGAGCGCGCGCCGGGCGCCCGCGACGCCGGCTCGACGATGCTCTGGCTCCTGAGCTACGCGGCCTCGAGCGGCGTGTCGATCGCGGAGTCGTGGACCGGGACCGCCTCGGAGCGCGGACCGCGGTGGTCGCGCTGACCCGTCGCTGAACGCGATGCCCTGAACGCGATGGCGGGCCGTCACCGAATCCGGTGGCGGCCCGTTGCGCTTGGAGATCCCGAGTCGAGCGGCGGGTTCGTGCCTGTTCGGGCATCGAACGGATGACGGTGCCCAATCGACCGTCGGGCGACTGCCTGACTGGCCTCGCATTACTCAACTACTGAGGACCGTCCCCTTTTGGCGCCACAGCCCAAGATATCGTTGGGCTTTTCTTTCCTCAACTACTGAGGACCGTCCCCTTTTTGGAGGGGATGCCTTGTTTTGTGGCGTTTCGTGCGACGCCAAACCGAGCGATGCCTTTCTCGTAGAGGCTCGGTGGCGATGGGAGGGCTCTCAGCTCTCGGCCGCGGGGGGCGGGGCTAGCTCGGCCGTCTCGCGCTCGGGTGCGCCGCTGGGCGCCAGCTCGAGGTAGCGACGGAAGCGCTCGAGCGCGCCCGGGCGATCGTCGAGGAACTCGGCGAGGAGCACGCCGAGGTTGAAGATCGCGGCGGCATGGTTGGGCTGGGCCTCGAGCACGGCCTCGTACTCGCGTCGTGCCGCGCGGTGCTCACCGCGACCGCGCAGCGCAGCCCCGAGGCAGACGCGCGCGTCGAGGTTGTCGGCGTCGTGCTCCAGCACCGCCCGGTACTCCGCCTCCGCGCCCGGGTAATCGCCCGCGCGCAAGAGGACCGCGCCCTGGTTGATGTGCGCGGGCGCGAACGCCGCGTCCAGCGCGATCGCCGCGCGGAACTGCTCGAAGGCGGCCTGGGTGTCGCCGCGCGCAAGCTCCAGCAGGCCGAGGTCGTTGTGCAGCGCCGCGCTCTCGCCCAGGTCGAGCGCCTTGCGGAAGACCAGCTCGGCCACGTCGTACTGCTCGCGCGCCCGGTACACCCGGCCCACCTCGGCGAGCGCTGCGACGTTGCGGGGATCGCGCACGAGCACCTCGCGCGCCTGCGCGAGCGCGCCGTCGTAGTTGCGCTGCTCCCGGAGCATCGTCGCGAGCGACACCCGCGCGGGCACGTCGTCTTCGTGCGCGGCGACGTAGCTCGTGAGCAGCGACGCCGCTTCGTCGCGCTCGCCGAGCGCCCAGCGCACCTCGGCCAGGGCACGGAGCACGTCGCTCGAGTTGGGTGCGAGCGCGCGGGCGGCCTCGAAGGAGGTCGCCGCGTCGTTGAGCTCGCCCTCGCGGCGCGAGAGCACGCCGAGGTTGTAGTGGGCCTCCCAGAGCGTGGGCTCGAGCTCGAGGGCCTCCTCGAACGCGTCGCGGGCGCGGCGCGCGGCGGGGCGCCCACGCTCGCCCATCGCGCGCACGCCGCGATCGAAGGCGCCCCGCGCCTCGTCGCTGACCGCGGCGAGCTCGCCGCCCGAGGTGCTCTCGCTGCCGCCCCCTTCGCTCGCGCCCTCGCAGGCGGAGAGACCGAGGATCCCGACGACCGCGCCCACGCGAGCGAGGCGCTGCGCGAGGCCGAGAGACGATCCGAGAGAACGCGTGCGACGCATCGGCGCGCGAGTCTACACGGACGCGCCCGTCGGGGGGAGCCTGGGTTGGTGCCCGATCGATCGACGAGCACGCGCGAGCCGATCGATGCGATCGATCTCGCCGATGGGCCCGTCGATGCCGACCGCGGAACCCCGCGCGCCCCGCGCGCGGCGCTTGTAAGGATCGGCGCGCTCGAGCCCGGCCATCCTTGCGGGATGCAGCGATGGCTCGCCCTCACGATGTGCACCTTCCTCGCGGGGACCGCAGCGTGTGCCGACCCGGATCCCGATCCCGCGGATCGCGACGCGGCGTTCGCGGACGCGGGCCCAGACCCGGACGTCGGCCCCAGCGACGACACCGGCCCACTCGACGCAGCGGTGGGCTCCGACGCGAGCGCAGCGCTCGACGCCGGCAGCGACGCTGGCGTGCCGGTGGGCCGCGACGCCGGACCGGGTCGTGACGCGGGACCGGGTCGCGACGCAGGATCGCCCGAGCCCCGGGTGGTGGAGGGCACCTACCGCATCCTCCACTGGAACATCGCGGGCGGCGCCGAGAACGCCTGCGCCACCGCCGGCATCACCCGCGCCGTGCGCCGCTACGTCCGCGAGAACGACGTGGACTTCGTCGGCCTGAACGAGGTGTGCCGCGCCCAGCACGACGCGATCGAAGACGCCCTGCGGGCCGAGTGGGGGCTGGGCGCGCGCATCCAGATCGGCGCGTACATCGGCGACGGTACGGACCGGATCGTCGGCAACTCGATCTTCAGCCGATTCGGGATCGAGGACGTCACCCGGCTGAACGTCGGCCGCGACATGTACGGCGAGCGCAACCTGCTCTGCGGCCGCGTCCCGTCGCAGACCCACCTGCGCTTCTGCAGCACCCACCTGACACCGGCCGACGCCACCGCGCGCGCCCAGATGGTCACCGTCCTGGACCGCATCGAGCAGTGGTGGATGAACCGCAGCGACACCGTGATCCTCTCTGGCGATCTGAACCTCACCGCCGATCACGCGGGGCTCGACGCGATCTACAGCAGCGCCGTCGACACCCGGAACAACGGAGGCAACCGCGGGCGCTACCGCGAGCTCGACGACGCCGATCCCGATCACTGCATCGGCTATGGCGAGGGCTCCAACCCGGGCTCGGGCGGACCTTGCGGGATGGGCGGCAAGATCGACTTCATCTTCGTGCGAGAGAACCGGATCGTCGACGGCAACTACGCGGGCGACACCTTCAACATCCCGACCGACTGCACCGGCCGGTGCTCGGATCACCGCGCCGTGTTCGGGCGGGTGCGGGTCCGCATCCTCAACGACTGAAGCCCACCATCGTCCTCGCGCGCTGCGCCGTCGTCTTTCGACGGCGTTCCCAGCGGCGGTGCTTTCTGGCACCCTCGGCCCCATGCGGACCGCGGCGCAGCGACCCCTTCCGAAGAACCGGGTGCGAGAGCTCTTGGGGCTCGCGGTGACGGCGGCCTTGGTCGCGTTCAGCGTCGCCGCGATCGTCCCGGTCGAAGGGCAGGATCGCGGCCGGCGCGATCGCGCGCGCAGCGAGCACGACGCGCCCGCGGGCGAGACGGAACCGGACGCGCCGTCCGGTGCAGACGACGTCGACGTCGACTCGAGCGTTCGCACCGAGGGCGGTGAGAAGGTGAAGGTCATGGAGTTCGGGGGCCTCGACATCTCCGGCCGCCTCAAGTCGCCGCAGCTCCTCTATTTCCTCAATCGCCTGCGGGCCGAGTTCGATCGCCCCCGCCTGCCCCACCGCTCCTTCGTGGGCGAGATGGAGCGCTCGACCCACGAAAAGTCGTTCTGACGGCGTCTGCCCCGGAACCTCTCCGCCTCTCCTCGTTCCAAGGACACCATGGCCCAGGTCGCCGCCAACCAACGTCAGCTCCGCGTCGCCCTCCTCTGGAACGGCGCAGTGCACGCGGAGTCGCTGCTGCGCGTGCCCACCCCGATCTTGATCGGCCCCGACTTCGGCGCGCACTTCTTGGTCCCCGAGAGCGCGCTCGCCGAGAACACCACTCTGCTCGAGCCCGCCGGCGCGGGCTACCGGGTGAAGCTGAAGCCCGGGATGGGCGGCGCGATCTGGATGGGCGGCGCGCGCACCGACGTCAGCACGCTCTCGGGCGACGTCACGCTCGGCCCCGACGACTACGGCATCGTCACGTTCGGGACGCTCGCGCTCTTCTTCCAGCACGTCCGCGCCGCGCAGGCGCCGCGCACCGGCTTCGGGATCGAAGGATCGATCGCGGCGTCGCAAGCGCTCTCGGTCTTCACCCACGTCGCGATCGCCGTGCTCTTGATGCTCGCGCTCAACGAGGCCGATCGCGCCGACCCGCTCGAGCTGCCCACGGATCTGGTGCGCCGCTTCATGATCACTCCGCCGCCGGAGTCGATCGTGCCGCCCCCGACCTCGGGAGGCACCGACACCAACGACCCGGGCATCAACGATCGCGAAGAGGCCGGCGGCACCGCGGACGAAGGCGAAGAGGGGCGCGTGGGCCGCGAAGACTCGGAGCGTGAGCGCACCGAGATGGAAGGCCCGGTCAACGGCGGCGCCGCGGCGCGCGTGGCGTCGATGGGCCTGCTCGGCGCGCTGAATGGCGCGGACGGAAACCCGCTCGCAGCCGCGCTCGATGGGCCGTCGATCGGCGATCTGATCGGAGGCCTGGGCTCCGACAGCACGGTCTTCGGCCGCGGCTCCGGCGGCACGGGCTTGCGCGGCAGCGGCAGCGGCGGCGGCGGCACCGGGCCGGGCACGCTCTTCGGTGGCGGAGGCGTCGGCACGGGCGTCGGCGTCGGCGGCGGTCGAGGTGGCGGACGCGGCAGCGGCGGACCGGGTGCGCCCGGTCGCGGCCGCGGCGAGGTCTCCGTTCGCGTCGCGACCGAGACCCCGCGGGTCTCCGGCTATCTCTCGCCCGAGCAGGTCATGCGGGTGGTGCGCGCGAACATGGCGGCCGTCCGCTACTGCTACGAGAACGAGCTCGCGCGTCAGCCGAGCCTGCGGGGCCGCATCGTGATCGCCTGGCGCGTCAACCGCGAAGGTCGCGTCGCCTCACCGCGCGTCGGCAGCTCGACGATGGGCAACGCGCGCGTCGAAGGCTGCATCGTGCGGCAGGTGCGCAACTGGCGCTTCCCCGAGCCCGACGGCGGCGAGGTCGACATCAGCTTCCCGTTCGTGTTCGGCGCGACCGGCGGCTGAGCTCTTTACAGCGCGGGCTCCGGGCCCGAGCCTTCGGGTCCGATGCGCTACCTCCACACCATGCTGCGGGTCTGGGATCTCGATCTCGCGCTCCGCTTCTTCGTCGAGCACCTCGGGCTGAAGGAGCTGCGGCGCAGAGACAGCGAGCAGGGTCGCTTCACCCTCGTGTTCCTGGGCACGGGCGCGACGAACGACCCCGCCGAGATCGAGCTCACCCACAACTGGGACGAGAAAGAGGCGTACGGCACCGGCCGCTTCTTCGGGCACCTCGCGTTCGAGGTCGAGGACATCTACGCGACGTGCGCGCGCCTGAAAGACGCGGGCGTCACCATCCACCGCCCGCCCCGCGATGGACGCATGGCGTTCATCAAGTCGCCGGACGGACAGTCGGTCGAGCTGCTCCAGGCGGGCGCCGCGCTGCCCGTCGCCGAGCCTTGGGCCAGCATGCCCAACGAAGGCACGTGGTGACGCTTCAGCCGAGCGTGATGCGGTAGATCGCCTCGCGGAGCACCGGGATGCCGGCCTTCTTGAAGCGATCGCCCGCGGGCTCATCGAGGTGCTCGAGCAGCTCGACGGAGAAGCGCGGTGAGAAGAGGGCGCGCACCTCGTCCTCTCCGATGCTGAACGGCGGCCCGCCGATCTTGTCCTGATCGAACTCGAACGTGACCAGCAGGATCACCCCGCCGGGACGCATGAGGTTCGCGAGCTGATCGACGTAGCGGGCGCGCTCGCTGGGATCGACCGCGACCAGCGCTGCGCGATCGAAGACGGCCCCCACGCGCTCCTCGATCGGCGGAGGAACGAGCGCGAAGAAGTCGTCGATCAGGAAGCTCACCTGCCCCTGCGAGAGGATCAGCGTGGTGCCCTGCGCGCGCTCGCGCGGGACCTGATCACGCTCGCGGAAATAGGCGCGCGCCGCAGAGTCGACGAACTCGTTCGCGAACACCTCCGGCACGACGTCGGCCAGCCGATCGAGATCGAACGTCTTGCCCGCGAGCGGCACGAGCACCGAGGTCGCACCCGAGAAGAGCCCGATGTGTCGCTCGAGCGCCGGATGGGGCCGCCCGAGGTGAAACCCGATCTGACCCTGATCCCAGCGGGCCTTCCAGTCTTCGTACTCCATGACGCGCGCAGCCTAGCAAGGGAACCGTGGACGATCTGTGAAGGTGTGCTCCGCGCGCGGACGCCACGCGCACAATGAGCGCTCCAATCGAGGAGCCCTCCATGCCGAACTTGGTCCGCCGTGTCGCTCACCTTCCTCTCTGCGCGTTCACCGTGCTCGCCGCCTGCAGCGGTGAGCGCTGGGCCGAGTACGCCAGCAACGCCGACGAGTCGGCGGACGCTGCGTCCATCGAGGCCGCGCTCTTCGTGGTCTCGGCCGAGAGCGCCGAAGGGATGATCACGCCGGAAGCGCAAGCGAGCGCGGCCGCCGAAGACGCCGGCAGCTGGTTCACCCCCGAGGGTTGCGTGACCGCGACCGCGAGCGGGCCGACCACGACGTACGTCCTCGATCGGTGCACCGGACCCTTCGGGTACGCGGTGTTCACGGGCATCGTGATCGTCACCTACCAGGCGCGCGCGACCGGGATCTCGTTCACCGCGAGCGCCACCGATCTGTCGGTGAACGAGGCGACCGTGACCTTCGAGAGCAGCGGGGTCTTCACCAACGCGGGCACGCCGACGCTGGTGGTCACCTCGAGCGCCGAAGGACGCGGCGCGCGCGGTACCCGCTTGCTCCGCGACGGCGAGTACACCCTCACGTGGACCGAAGCGCGCGACTGCATCGGGCTCGATGGCACGTGGGACACCACGGTCGGCGCGGTCCGCTGGAGCACGGTCGTGAGCGGCTACGATCGCTGTGCGAACGCCTGCCCCGCGGCGGGTGGAAGCATCGCGTGGAGCAGCGCGAGCGGTGACGTCGAGGTCACCTACGACGGCTCGTCGACCGCGGCCTACTCGGTGATGGGCCGCCGCGATCGCGACGGCACCGTCGAGCTGCTCTGCGGGGAGTGACTCCGCTCAGGTCGTCTTGATCCGGCGGAGCGCGGTCGCGAGCAGGCCGGGCGCGAAGCGACGCAGGTAGATCCCCGCGACCTCTTTGCCGCCGACGTAGACCTCGCGCGCCTCGCGCTGCATCCCGTTGGCGATCGCGCGAGCGCACGCGTCCGGGCTGATGCCGTTCTTGTTGGTGGCCTCGCGCACCCCGTGGATCGATCCGTCGCCGTTGAGCGCAGTGGTCGTGATGTCGGTGTCCACGAAGCCGGGGCACACCATCGTCACCCGCAGCCCTCGATCGTGCTGCTCGGCGCGCAGCGACTCGAAGAAGCCGTGCAGCGCGTGCTTGCTCGCGGCGTACGCAGAGCGCTCGGGGGTGCCGACGTAGCCGGTCACGCTCGAGACGACCACGAAGTGACCGCGCCGGCGCTCGACCAACCGTGGCAAGAGCGCCTTGGTCAGCGCCACGACCCCGAAGTAGTTGACCTCCATGATGCGTCGGTCGACGTCGAGCGCGGTCTCGCTGACGAGCGAGCGCTGCGAGATGCCCGCGTTGTGCACCATCACGTCGATCGCGCCGATCCGCTCCTCGGCCGCGTCCACGTAGCGGCTCGCTTCGTCGGTCTTGCTCACGTCCAGCGGGAGGATCTCGAGACGCCCCGGACCGCGCGCGTCGGCCTTCAGCTGCTCGAGACGGTCCTTGCGCCGCGCCGACGCCAGCACCAGCGCTCCGCGCTGCACCAGCTCGTGCGCGAGCGCCTCGCCGATGCCGCTCGATGCGCCCGTGATCCAGATCCGCTTGCCCGATAGCGTCATGCCGCTCCTTGCTCCTCGTCCTTCGTCGTCTCGTTCGTCTCGGTCTTCGTCTCGGCCGGCTCACGCCGCGCTTCTCCTGGCGCGCCGCGCCGGCGCAGCACCTCGAGGAACGAGACCCTCGGCGCCTCGCTGCGCGGCAGCTCGTTCGGATCGAGCTCGACGATCAGCGACGGCGCCGCGTGCTCACCGACCCCGAGCAAGAGCATCCGCTTGCCCACCCGCACCACCACCACGCTGCGCCGCGCGTCGAGCGCCATGCGCTCCACCACCTCGAGGTGCTCGCCGCGTCCGATCCCCAAGCCCGCCTTCGCGCTCCAGCGCAGCACCACCCAGGCGAGGATGCAGACCGCCACCAGCGCGAGGAGGCTCTGCACCAGGGCGACCCCGTAGCCGCCGGGCAGGGGGGCGCTCGCCTGAAGGACAGGCGCTTGGAGGAGGAGCCATCCCGCGCACATGGGCCGGCGAGTCTACGCGCTCGACGCTGGGTCACAAAGCCCCTCGGATGACGAGACGGCCTTTGACAGCCAAGGAAGGAATGCTAACTAGCGCGTCCCTTCCCCAAGGGGTCGTAGCTCAGTTGGGAGAGCGTCTCGATGGCATCGAGAAGGTCAGGGGTTCGATTCCCCTCGACTCCATAGAAAGCAGCACCGGGGATGGCGCGACGGAACGGCGAAGGGGATCGCCGGGCCGAGCGCGCTCGTGCGCGGGGTGATGCGGTCGTTCGGCGACACCGCTGTGAAACCCCGTTGACATCGCGGAACGGGCGTTCCTAGGATGCGCCCGTTCACACCAAAGGGCTGTCCGAGGCCGCGGGCCGTTGGACGGAACGCATTCCGAACCAGCATCCAGAAGAGAGAGCGGAGGACCGTCATGCGCACGAGCCAATGGGCACGAACCCTGTCGATGGTAGGCGCGCTCGCGCTGGTGGTCGCGGGCTGCCACGCCGAGCCCGACGACGTCGCGGGCCAAGCGGGTGAGCTCGAGGACCCGGTCCGGCGAGAGAACGCGATCGCGAACCTCACGCGCCTCTATGGAGCAGCGCTGGACGAGGCGGGCGGCGATCGGAGCGCGGCCGGCCCGATGGGCGTCGCCGACCTCTCCGTGGCCCAGCTGACCCAGTGCTACATCGGCCACCCCGAGGACGTCTCCAACGGCGAGCGCATCATCACGCTGCTCGGCGACATGCGTGACGTCCGCTCGATGCCCGCGCTCATCGAGGCCCTCGACTGGCGCCCCGAGGTCTCGGAGGAGCACGCGGTCTCGGCTGCGAACACCCTGCGCGTCATCGAGATCCCCGAGGACCAGAAGGGTCCGGTGATCGAGGCGCTGACCGGCGCGCTTCGGCGCGTGAGCCAGGCCCGCGGCGTCGACAACCGGATGCGCCAGGCCTTCCTCCGCGCGCTCGCCTCGACCCACGATCGCCGCGCCGCCGCGCCGATCCGCGAGGTGATGCTGCTCCAGTCCGAGTCCCAGGACTTCTTGATCAACCGCTTCGCGGCCGAGCAGCTCGGCGAGCTCGAAGATCCGGAGTCGATCCCCGCGCTCATCCAGGCGCTCTTTCTCTTCTCGCCGAACAACCCCGCCCTGCGGATGAACGACGTGGCGTCGGGCGCGATGGTCCGCATCGGCCGCCCCTGCATCGAGCCGCTGGTCGCGACCCTGCACGGCGAGAACGCGGAGGCCAACCAGACCGCGACCCGCTACATCGAGGCGATCCGCGCGCGTGACGCGGCGTTCGCGGCCCGCATGGATCGCGCGGCGCTCGTCTCCAACGAGGCGGCGACCACGCTCGGCCAGCTCGGCTTCCCCGAGGCGATCGATCCGCTCATCGCCGAAGTGAACGCGCTCGACGAGGGTGAGAGCGCCACCAGCGTCGAAGAAGACAGCGCGGATCTCCAGCGCATGTTCGGCGCCGCGCTCTCGCTCGTCTCGATCAACCGCACCGCGGCGGACACCCCGCGGATCCGCGCGGCCTTGCTGCTGGCGTTCAACCGCACCCCGCCCGGCATCGATCCCACCCGCCCCAACCGCACCCAGCTCTTGGTCGGCATGCAGCACTTCATGGATCCGGAGCTCCTTCCGTTCTTCCTGGGTCTGGCGCGTCCGCCGGGCCGCGGCGAGACCGAGGACCCCGACATGCGCGTGCTCTCGTTCCGCGCGTACATGATGATCGCCAACGGCGACGAGATGGCGGCGCTGCGCAGCATCTACGAGGCGGCGCCCGAGGGTGACACCCGCGACGGCTTCAACCAGTTCGAGCCCGAGCCCATCTTCGCGGCGGCCACCGAGTGCAACACCGACGTCGCCTGTTGGTCGCGCAAGCTGAGCGACGAGAACCAGGCGGTGGTCCAGAAGGCCGCGTACATGGTGGCGCGCTACGGCCGCGACAACGCGGAGGCGATCGGCGCGCTCGTCGCGGTGCTGAACAACCGCGACGAGGCCTCGATCGGCGAGATCCTCTACGCCATCGACCACGCGGCCCTGCACGGGAGCGCCGAGGCGGTCACCCGCATCGAGACGATGCGCGACGAGGGCGGCGGCACGTCGTTCTGGAACCACATCCAGTCGCTCGCGCTCGCCGTGCACGCCCGCCTGCAGGCGCGCGGCGAGGCCGCGGGCGGCTGAGCCCACCGGAGCCTGATGCTGCACCTCTCGGTCGTCGAAGGACAGGATCGAGGACGCACCCTCGACTCGCGCGCCGATCAAGTCCGGATCGGCCGCGGCGAGGGGAGCGACCTCGTCCTCGGGGAATGGCACGTCTCGGGCGACCACGCGGTCGTGCTGTGGGCCAGTGACCACTACCTGATCCGTGATCTGCAGAGCACGAACGGCACCCGCATCTTGCGGGGCGGCGACTGCATCGACGTGAGCGCGTCGACCGGGCGCGAGGTGACGCTCAAGAGCGGCGACGTGCTGCTCTTGGGCGACAACGATCGCCCCGTGAAGGTCGAGGTCACGCTCGACGAGGACGAAGACGCGCGGATCGTCTCGGTGCGCAAGCTGGTCGAGCTCGACAAGGTCGAGGCCGATCTCGGCGCCGACACCCAGGTGCTGCGCTCGCTCTACCAGGCGCAGAAGACGCTCTCCGGCACGCTCGATCTCGACGAGCTCGTCGACGCGCTCGGCAGCGAGGTCTTCCGCTTCCTGTCGCGCGCGACCCACTGCACCGTCGCCGTTCGAGAGGACGACGACGCGCGCAAGGCGGGGCGCTACGTCCCCATCGGCACCCGGGTGCGCGGAGGCGGGGGCGCCGAACCGGTGCCGATCACCCGCAGCGTCTTCAAGAAGGTGGTGGCCGAGCGCGCCGCGGTGCTCGCCGCCGACGCGCGGCGCGACGTCGGTGAGACGGCCTCGATCATGAGCGCGCAGATCCAGTCGACCATCGGCGTGCCGCTCTGGCAGGGCGACGAGATCATCGGCGTGGTGCAGGTCGACAACCGCGACGCGAGCGGCGTGTTTCGCGAGCGCGATCTGGATGTGCTCGCGCTGCTCTGCCAGTCGGCGAGCCAAGCGTTCGTGCACGCGCGCCTCTATGCGCGGCTCCGGCACGCGGAAGAGAAGGAGCGCAAGGAGAACGCCTACCTCAAGCGCCGAGAGCAGACGCGCCGCGAGGGCGCGATCATCGGCGAGGCGCTCTCGATGCGCCGCCTCTTCGATCAGCTGAAGAAGGTGGTCAACACGCGGGTGACCGTCCTGATCGAGGGCGAGACCGGCACGGGCAAAGAGCTGATCGCGAGCGCGGTGCACTACTGGTCCGATCGCAAAGAGAAGCTCTTCGTGGCGCAGAACTGCGCGGCGATGCCGGAGAACCTGCTCGAGAGCGAGCTCTTCGGACACAAGAAGGGCAGCTTCACCGGCGCGATCGACGACAAGAAGGGGCTCTTCGAGCTGGCCGACGGCGGCACGCTCTTTCTCGACGAGCTCGGCGAGATGCCGCTCAACCTGCAGGCCAAGCTCTTGCGCGCGCTGCAAGAGGGTGAGATTCGACCCGTCGGCGCGGCCAAGACCATCAAGGTCGACACCCGCATCGTCGCGGCGACCAACCGGGATCTCGAGAAGGAAGTGACCGAGGGACGCTTCCGCGAGGACCTCTACTACCGCCTCAAGGTCTTTCCGATCCGGGTGCCCCCGCTGCGCGAGCGCGCCGAGGACGTGCCCGCGCTCGTGAACCACTTCCTCAAGCGGTACAACCAGGAGTTCCAGCGGCGCGTCGCCGGTTTCTCTCAGCCCGCGATGGAGATGCTCCAGTCCTACAAGTGGCCGGGCAACGTGCGCGAGCTCGAGAACGAAGCGCAGCGCTTGGTGATCCAGGTGGACGACGACGCGTTCGTGCAGCCCGAGCACCTGTCCCCGAAGATCCGGCAGGCGGAGAACGTGCTCGGCCGGGTCGCTCCGACCAAGGGGACGCTCAAAGAGATGATGGAGCAGGTCGAGCGCTGGATGCTTCTCGACGCGCTCAAGGACCACAACAACAACAAGAGCCAGACGGCCAAGACGCTGGGCATCACCCGCGAAGGCCTGCACAAGAAGCTCAAGAGCTTCGGCATCAGCTGACCTCTCCCTTGGAGGGTCTGGAGCAGACCCTCCCCCCGACTGGCAAAGCCAGATCGGGGCCCCCCTCCCGCCTCCGCTCGCTACGCTCGCGCTGCGCGGGGTCCCCTACGCCCCCTTGCTCCTCCGCAGTCCGCGGTCGGAGAGCTGGTTGCAGTCCAGTGCTGGTCTCGATCAGTGGGCGCAGTCCAGCTCGATGCCGCGATCGCGGAGGGCGCGCTGGACCCGGGCGCTCAGCGCTTCGAGCTCCGCGGGCGTTCCGCCGTCCAGCGACATCGCGAGCGCGCCGTCTTCTTGCCGCAGCTCTACCCCGACGACGCCGTTCGGGGTTCGCACCCGCATCGAGATCGCGTGTCCGTCGCGACCGAAGCGGCCGACGCGGAGCGACTCGACCAGCTCCGCGGTGACCAGCGACGCGAGCTGATCCGTTCGCATCGGCTCGGGCGTCGCGGGACGCGTGGGCTGGAGCGCGGGGTTCACGCGGAACGGCGCGAGGTCGGGCTCGGCCACGAGCGCGATCGGCACGTCGGAGGGCTCGTGGTCGCGGTCCGCGTCGCGCTCCCGGAGCGGCTCGCCGATGGGCCGCTCGCGCGCGTGGAATCGTTCGTCGCCCTCCGCGTGGGCTCGGTGGGTCGGCGGCGCGCCTCGCAGCTCGCGGGTCGCCGACGGAACGAACGACGCGGGGAGCGAGCGCTCGCGGCGGGCGCCGAGGGCGCGGCGGAAGTCGCGAGCGGGCTCGGCGCGGGGCGCGGCGGGGCGCTCGGGTTGCTTGATCTCCGAGCGCGCGCTCGGGGGGAGGGACTTGCCGACCGGGTTGGACATGGCGCGCGGCATCGGAGGCAAGGCGCCACCGTTGCCGTCTCGCGGGCCACTTTGTGTATAGTCGCCCCGTGCTTGCCTCCACCTTTCTCTCCCGAGCGGGCGCGGTCCTGTCGATCGCGGCGCTCTTGGCGATGGCGGCGCCCGGGTGTCGCGGTCCGACGCTGCCGGGCGATGCGGACGATCCGGTGATCATCGGCGCGGTCTTGCCGTTGACCGGCGGTGGCCTGGAAGGCGACGGCCCCTTCTACCGCGACGCCATGTTGCTCGCGGTCCGCGAGATCAACGCGGCGGGCGGCATCCTGGGCGGGCGACGGGTGCAGCTCATCGTCGGCGACAGCGAGGACAACCCGGCGACCGCTGCGATGGAGGCCCAGCGCCTCGTCGATGCGGGGGCGGTCGCGATCCTGGGCGACGCGTCGAGCTCCGGCTCCATCCGCATCTACCAGGACGTGACCGGGCCGATGCGCATCCCGCAGATCTCGTGCACCTCGACGTCGACCGCGCTCACCAACGCGAACCGGGATCTCGACCCCGAAGACCGCTTCTTCTTCCGCACCGCGCCGCCCGATCAGCTCCAGGCCGGCGCGGTGGTGCGCGTCGCGCGCGAGGTCGCTTCGTGTGTGAGCCCGGCGCTGCTCTACCAGGACGACGAGTACGGAGGCCCCCTCGCGGACCTCATCGATCAACAGTTCGCGAGCGCGGGCTCGACCCTCGTCGCCTCGATCCCCTTCATGCCTGGCGCGTCGAGCTTCACCACCGAGGTGACGATGCTGCGCGCGGCCAACCCCGACTGCATCGTGCTGTTGACCTATCCGCCCGACGCGGGCGACATCCTCCGGGCGTGGGATCTGGCGACGCCTGCGATGCCGGTCACGTGGATCGGGACCGACGCGCTCTACACCTCCACGCTGGTGCGCGAGGCCGGCAACATGGCGCTGATCGACGGCTTCGTCGGGACCGCGCCCTCCACCACGCCGATGCTCAGCGAGTTCACCGACTTCGAGGATCGGCTTCGCTCGGTGTACGGCACCGACGCGGAGCCCTTTCAGTCCAACTGCTACGACGCCGCTGCGCTCTTGATGCTGGCGATCGCCCAGGCCGGCACGACGGACGGCGACGCGATCCGCGACGCGCTGCCCATGCTCCAGAGCGGGACCGAGGTCAGCCCCGGCTCGCTGGCGGAGGGGCTCGCGCGCATCCGAGACGCGCGCACCGTCAACTACGAAGGCGCGAGCGGCTCGGTGGACTTCGACGAGTTCGGCGACGTGGTCTCCGCGTACGTGGTCTGGGAGTACAGCGCGAGCACGATGAGCTTCACCGAGACGGAGCTTCGATGAGGATCGGGATCACTTCGCTCCTGGCGCTCGCCGCGCTCGCTGGCGCCGGCTGCGCCAACAACGTGCCGCTCGAGATCGACTTCCCCAACGAGACGGCCGTCCTCATCTCGAGCAACGCCGACATCCGGCTCTTTCCCCTCGGTGACGGCGAGCTCGATCGCTGCTCGACGCTCTTGACGACGCCCTCGAGCACGGGCGGGACGCTGGTGGGCAGCATCCCGATCTGCGATCTCCGGAGCTACACCCTGCCGGATCCCGGGGGCCCCGTCGCGATCGTCGTCCGGGTGCTCGACGACACCAACTCCGAGATCCTCGCGGGCTGCGCCGTCGCCGACGTGTACCCGGGACGCGGGGTCATCCGCCTCGAGCTCTTCCCGACCGACGACTACCTCGAGCGCCTCGAGCGCGATCCGCCGGTGTCGGGCGCGTCGCTCGAAGTGCGCTGCGGAGGTCGGTCGTGAGGTCGGTGGCGTTCCTCTTCATCGCGGCGCTCGCGCTCGTCGCCGCCCGCGCCGAAGCCCAGACCCCGCTCCAGCAAGCCGAGGCGGCGTACGTCGACGTCGACTTCGAGACCACGCTCAGCGCGTCGCAGAGCGCGATCGACAGCGGCGAGCTCAGCCCCGGAGAGCTGGCGCGCGCGTACGAACTGCTCGGCGTCTCGGCGGCCGCGCTCGGCGACGCGGAGGCCGCGCGCGAGGTGTTCTTGCGCATGCTCTCGATCGAGCCCGATCGACGCCTCGACGACACCGTCCCGCCGCGCTTCCGCGCGCCGTACATGGAGGCGAGCGGCATCGTCTCGGCGCGGCCCGACCGCATGGGCGCCGAGGTGACCCTGGCCCGCGCGAACGGGGCGCTGCGCGTCGTGCTCGTCGATCCCTACGAGATGGTGGAGGGGATCCGGCTCCACATGCGCGCCGAAGGCACCCTCGAGTACGAGACCTTCGAGGCGCCGTACGGCGCGGAGATCCTCGTGCCCTTCGGGGGCGCGGCCGGCTCCGCGCCCGTCGAGTACTGGCTCGAGCTGATCGATCCGCGCGGCAACCAGCTCGTGGTGCAGGGCTCGGAGTTCTCTCCGAACGTCCTCGGCGCGCGCGCCGCCACGGGCGGCGGCGGCGGCGGCGGTGAGCCGGTCCCCGCGGGCCCGAGCATCTTCGAGGAGCCGGTCTTCTGGATCATCGTCGGCTCGGTGATCGCGGTCGGCGCGGGCGTGGGCATCGGCGTCGGCGTCGATCAGGCGAGCCGCGCCAACCTGCAGACCGTCATCACGTTCTGAGCGATCCGCGATCGGCCGATCCGCGATCGGATCGAGCCGCGATCTCGTCGATCACTCGGGGAGCAGGAGGCGCACCTCGGCGCGGGCCCCGGGCACATCGATCAGCGCGAACGTTCCGTCCGGAGCCACGGGCAACCTGCGCAGGAGGCCGTCGTCGGTCTGCACTTCGAGCCACGGCGTGCTGCCGTCGGTCGCGTGCACGTCCAAGAACAGAACGTCGGTCGCCGCCGCTGCCGCGAGCGGCGCCGCGAGCAGCGACGCGACGCGAGGGTCGGGATCGATCGCGGCGCGGGCGCGCACGTACCGAGCGCGCTCGGGCACCAGCCGCAGCAGCGCGCCCGCCGCGGCGACGCGCACCACGGCCTGGGGGTGCTCGAGCAGGGCCTCGATCGCGGGCGCCGCGTCGCGTGCCTCCATCTCGGCGAGCGCGAAGCTCGCTGCCGCGATCTGCGCTGGCGTCCCTTCGCGCAGCCAGCGCGAGAGCCCGCGACGCAGCGCGCGGCGATCGGCGCTCACGCCGTCGGCGAAGGGCACCACCGCGATCAGCGCGGGCTCGGCGTCGTCGGTGAGGGTGCTGCGGAGCCAGCGCGCATCCAGCGCGACTCGATGCCGCCGCGCCGCCTCGAGCAGCCACGCGCGCACCGCCCGATCGGGCTCGCGCTCGATCCAGCGCGCCAGCTCCGGATCCGGCGCTTGGGACGAGAGCGCGATCCCCATCGCGTCCTCGGCGCGGTCGCGGTCGCTCCCGCTCGCATCGAACGTGGCGCGTGCCCCGGCGAGCGCCCGGAGCGCGCTGCTCCAGCCGATCGTCCGCGCATCGCCCGCGATCGCCGCGCGGCGCAGCGCGACGGCGATCACCAGCGCAGGTGCATCGAGCGCAAAGAGCGCGTCGATGCCCGCGCCATCCTCGACCCGCGCCAAGAAGTCGTGGGCGCGGTCGCGCATCGCGTCGGCCTCCGCGAGCGCGACGGCATGAGGCACCAGCGCCGGCTCGTCCGACACGTCGAGCAGCGAGGCGACGCGCGGATCGTCGGCGGGCAGCGTCGCCGCGAAGGAGGCAGCCCACGCAGGCTCGAGCGCGTGCGCGCAGCGCAGCGCGGCGCGCGCGACGGAAGGCTCCGGGTCGGTCAGCCGGCGCTCGAGCGGCGCAGGGTGCGCTGCATCGAGCCCGAGCTCCGCGAGCGCGTCGAGGATAGCGACCAGCTCGCGAGCGTCCTCCGACCGCACGAGCGCTCCTTCGATCGCTCCTCGCACGCGCGCGCGCAGCGCGGTGTCGTCGGGATGGGCGGCGGCGATCCGCGCGAGCGCGAGCAGCGTGTCCGTGTCTCGGACCGCGAGCGCGAGCAGCGGCTCGGCCGCGCGGTGATCGCCCATTCGACCGAGGAGCGGCACGACGTGCGCGCGGTCTCCGGCCTCCAGCGCGGCGAGCAGCGTGTCGATCGCGCGCGCGTGCACGAGCGCATCCTCGACGCCGGGCTCGGCGGCGTGCGGCAAGAGCGCCGCCGCGGCGTCGCCGGTCGCGACCCACCCGAGCAGGCGCGCCCAGCCCGCCCGCTCCTCGCGGGTGCGCGCCTCACCGAAGCGCTGGATCGCGACGGCCCCGAGGATGCTGCCCGCGACGGGATCGAGCGCGGCGACGCGGGTCGCGGAGGTGAGCAGCGCGGCGCGCACCGGCGGCTCGAGCTCCGTCGTCAGCGCCTCGGCCAGCGCGAGCGCGACCCGCTCGGGCGGTCCGAGGCGCGCCAAGCGCTCGGCGAGCGACACCCGCTCCGTCGGTGAGGTCGTCTCCCGGAGGCGGGTGATCGTGCGTCCCACCGCGGTGTGGCGCTCGACGAAGGTCGAGGGCGGCTGGGCCGCGGCGTCGACCGCCCACGTGAGCGCCACCCCGAGCACCAGCCCGGTGACGTGACACGCACGCCGCCCCTGACGCGACGCGTCAGCTCCTTGCGGCTCTCTTGTAGTGCTCTTGGGACCTTGGCACACTGGCGGTCTGCAATCCTACGCCGCAACGGAAGCGGTCTGGAAGGTTGGGTCGGGTGCAAGATCGTCGGTTGGCGCAGAGAGCAACGTCGGAGCGCGTGAGGTCACGGCGTGGCTGACGTCCCCGCGGCGCCCACTCGGCCGAGCCAATCCGGCCCCGATCCCTTGCTCGGTCGGGTGATCAACGATCGCTTCCGGGTGATCGCGATGGTCGCCAAGGGCGGCATGGGCAAGGTCTATCGCGCGGAGCAGGCGCCGCTCGGGCGCGAGGTCGCGCTCAAGGTGCTGAACCCGAACTACAACGGCGATCAAGATCCCGAGTTCCACAAGCGCTTCTTCCTCGAGGCGTCGATCTGCTCGAAGCTGACCCACCCGAACACGGTCACGATCTTCGACTACGGGCGCACCGACGACGACATCTACTTCATCGCGATGGAGATGCTCGAGGGGCGCACGCTGCACCGCGCGCTGCGCGAGCACGGCCCCTTCCCTGCGCAGCGCGCGCTGCACGTCGCGCGGCAGATCGCCCGCT